>CAZAZV010000005.1:0-41828 GCA_964489845.1 uncultured Candidatus Saccharibacteria bacterium | reverse complement strand
CCCCAGCCCGCCCCACATGAGCGAGCGGAGAAAAATGTCCGCCACGATGGAAATGAATCCGGCGAGGACAACCGCCGCCGTGGAGACAAGCATATCACGATTCCCGATGTGCGAAAGTTCGTGCGAGAGTACGCCCTCGAGCTCCGAGCGGTCAAGGATGTTGAGAAGTCCTTTCGTTACCGCGACGGCCGCATGGTTCGCATCGCGTCCCGTCGCGAAGGCGTTCGGTTGACCCTCGTTCACGATATAGATTTTCGGCTTCGGCAAACCGGCGGTGATGCAGAGGTTTTCCACGATATGGTGCAGTTCGCGGTACTGTTGCTCGTCCGCCTCCTGCGCTCCCGCCATCTTTAAAACCAGCTTATCAGAGAACCAATACGCCGCGATATTCATCGCGATGGCGAAGAAAACGGCGAAATAGAGAATCGCCGTATCGCGATACGCGTACGAGAGGAACCAACCGATTCCGATAACGAAAATGAGAAATGCGGTAAACAGCGCGAACGTCCTCCGCTTATTGGCAGACTGTTCGGTATATAAACTGGCCATTAGATATTCTTGTCGAACGACACTTCGGGGACGTTCTTCTCCGCCTCGTTCCCGATTTCGAAATACTCCCGCTTCGCGAAATGGAACGCGCCCGCGAACGTGTTGTACGGGAAGCTTTCGATGGCGGTGTTCAAGTCGCGCACGACGGTGTTGTAGAAACGCCGTGCCGCCTGAAGCTTGTTTTCCGTGTCGGCGAGCTCTCGCTGCAAATCGAGGAAGTTCGCGTTCGCTTTCAGTTCCGGGTAATTCTCGGCGACCGCGAAGAGGGTCTTCAGCGTTCCGGCAAGGGCGTTCTCCGCTCCCTGCAGGGCCTTCATATCCTTCCCTGCCCGCGCATCCTGTACCCGTGCCCGCGCGTCCGTCACATTCTGGAATACCCGCGCTTCGTGCGCCGCGTACCCCTTCACCGCCTCTACGATATTCGGGATGAGGTCGTGCCGCCGCTTCAGCTGGACATCGATGTCGGCCCACGCCTCTTCCGCCCGGTTCCGCAAGCGGACGAGCTTGTTGTAGAGGCCGATGGCGATAATGACAAGAACCGCGAGGATTATGGAAATGATGGATGCCGTAGACATTTTCTTTAATTATACTACTGCCGGTTACCGGAAGTCGAACTTCCTCCGGAGGTTCTCCTTTCTCAATGCTATACCTTGAAAATCATCACATCCCCGTCCTCCACGATATAGAGCTTCCCTTCCGTTCGGATAAGTCCCCTGCTCCGTGCCGCCGCCCAGCTTCCCGCCTCAAGAAGCTTGTCCCAGTGAATTACCTCCGCCCGTATGAAATGCTCCTCGAAATCCGAATGTATCGCCCCCGCCGCCTCCTTCGCGTTCGAACCGCTCTGCACTGTCCATGCGCGCGATTCTTTCTCTCCTGTCGTGAAGTAGCTCACGAGTCCGAGAATGCGGTACGCCTCCCGTATCACCGCCGGTATCTCCGTTGCCCTTCCCAGGTCCGCCACGATGTAATACGGGTTTCCGAAACTCTTTATCTTATCCACCAGGACGGGGGTGATGTCCGATTCGGCGCCATTCAGGAGAAAGAGCTGCGGCTTTGTCGTGAGGAGCCCCAGTTCGCGGAAGAGTCGCTCCTGCGCGAATTCCCGGTATGATGAGAGGACGCGTTCCGATTCCAGTATCCCCTTTGCCTTCGTCAAGAGTTCCAATCGCCGTTTTGCTTCCTTATCGCCGCTCCGCGCTTCGCCGCTGACGCGCTCCATGTTCTTTTCAACTGCTTCGAGGTCCTTCAGTATCAATTCGCTCTCTATCGTGTCTATATCGCGCACCGGATTCGTCGTTCCCTCCACGTGAACCACCTCGCCTCCGCTAAAACAGCGGACGACGTGCAAAATCGCATTTACCTCCTTGATGTGATTCAGAAACTGGTTGCCGAGCCCCTCGCCCTTGCTCGCGCCGCGGACAAGTCCCGCGATATCGTAGAATTCGACGACCGCCGGTATCGTCTGCGCCGATTTACTCATTGCCGAGAGTTTGTCGAGACGTTCGTCCGGGACGGGCACGATGCCGACATTCGGGTCAATGGTCGCGAAGGGATAGTTCGCCGCGTTTACCTCTTGGCGTGTCAAGATATTGAAGAGCGTCGATTTCCCGACGTTCGGGAGCCCGACGATGCCAATGGATAGCTTCATAATGATTGATTTATAATGATTGATTTATGGAATCAATCATAGCAATTCTCTGACCTCCCGGAGAATCTCCTCCGGTACCGGGTTCCGCTCCGGGCTCCGGCCAGGATAGCGCCACGCCGTGATCACCCTAATCTGCTTCCCGTGCGGGCGGTACATCGTCCAAATTTCCGTTTTGCGCTTTGTGCCGGCCGTTTGCATCGCGGCGACGGTATCCTCGATGATTCCCTCTTCGGTCCGTTCGGGCGCGCGGATGATGCGCTTCACGCGGTTCGGCGTGAGACCGTAGTACGCCATTTTCTCCCGCACGTGCCGCGTCCAGACGTATTTATCTGCCGTAGGTGCCGGTAAGCGTTGCTTCTTCGATAACATGTCCCTGCAATGCCGCTTCCAGATCGCTCCTCGATGCGCCCTCCGGAAGCGAGAGCGTTGTGTCGAGCGCGTAGAGCGTGAAGACGTAGCGGTGCGCCTTTGCGCCCTTCGGCGGACACGGTCCGCCGTACCCCACCCTGCCGAAGTCGTTCGTTCCCTCGACTGCTCCCGCCGGTATCCCATCGTCGGGAATGTACGCGGCATCTGTCGGGAGGTTCCAGATGAGCCAGTGCGTGAACGTTCTGCCGCCCGTCGCGTCAGGGTCAAGGAGCGTAAGCGCGAGCGACTTCGCCGTTTCGGGCACGCCCTTGAGCTCCAAGAGCGGATTTATGTCTTCCCCGTCGCAGGTGTACTGTTCCGGAATCGCACTTCCTTCTCTGAATATGCCGCTTTTGAGTTCCATAATCGTTGATGTTGCCACCGAGAATGTTGACGTTGAGGTCGGTATCGCGACCACGTTTGGCTCGAACGTGGGCGCCGAAGAAAGCGGCGGCGGTACGGGGAAAAGCTGCATCGCGGCGATGACGATGCCCGCCATCATGAGGAGCGCCACCGCGTACAGCACGAACCGCATACGGTTGAATGGTAGCACAAAAACGGTAGTATATACATATGGCACAAGCGTTTTATCGCCAGTACCGTCCCTCCACATTCGCGGATGTTCTGGGGCAGGAATTGACGGTGCAGATTTTGAGAGAAGCCGCCCGGCAGGGCAAACTTGCGCACGCCTATCTTTTTTCGGGTCCTCGCGGGAGCGGCAAGACAACCACCGCCCGCCTCATCGCCAAAGCGGCGAATTGCGAACGTTCGAAGGACGGCGAGCCGTGCAATGCGTGCGATACCTGCCGCGAGATAGACGCGGGGCACAGTTTGGACGTCGTCGAAATCGATGCGGCCTCGAATCGCGGCATCGACGAAATACGCAATTTGAAAGAGAGTGTCCGCACCGCACCGTCGAGCTCTCGCTATAAGGTTTTCATCATCGACGAGGTGCACATGCTTACCGCCCCCGCCTTCAACGCGCTCCTGAAAACTCTTGAGGAACCGCCGCAAGACGTCATTATGATTCTCGCCACGACCGAACTCGAGAAAGTCCCCGCAACAATCGTTTCCCGAACCCAGCATTTCTATTTCAAGCGGGTACCGCTGAAACTGATTGTCAAAAAGCTCGAAAAAATCGTGGCGGCCGAGCACATCACCGCAGACCCCGAAGCACTCGAACTCATCGCGTCATCCGCCGAAGGGAGTTTCCGCGACGCCGAGTCGCTCCTTGACGAGCTTTCGGCGCTCTCGAAACACATCACAATCCTTGACGTGGAAGCAATGAGCGGCAAGGTCGGTTTCTCAACCATAAGTTCGTGCGCGGAACACATCTTGAAAGGCGACATCGACGCCGTGCTCGCACTCATCTCGCAAGTTATGGATGAGGGGCATCACCTCCCCGCCTTCACCAAAGACCTGCTTACATTCCTGCGGCAGACGGCGGTGCTCGCCGTGAGCCCTGTGATGGAGGGGCAGTTCTCGCAGGAACTTACCGATATGCACCTGAAAAAACTCAAGGCGCTCTCGAAACTCTTCGACGTGAAACGGCACCTCCCGGTTTTGAAAGCGCTCATCGAGGCGTACTCGGAAATGCGCTACAGCCAATTTCCGAACATCCCGCTCGAAGTCGCGCTGATTGAGACGGTACGAAAATAGACACGCTCACTTTCTTATAACTCTTCCGGAGGGCACTAGTTCCCCTTTATTATACAACGTTCCGCGTCCGCCCATGTGAGACCGACTTTCTTCCGCGGATTGAAGATGCCGTCGGGGTCGAAAATCCGCTTCACCTCCTCGAACAAGCGATACACCTTGTCGCCATACATCTGCTTCAGGTACGATGAGCGGATGAGCCCGTCGTTGTGCTCGGCGGTGATGGAACCGTGATACGAGAGGACGAGGTTGTACACTTCGTGCATCAGCTGCGGAATCGCCGCGCGCACGCTCGCATCCGCCATATCCATAAGCGGAATGATGTGGAAGTTGCCGTCGCCGGGATGCCCTGCGACGGTGTAGAGCATCTTGTCTTTATAGCGGGCAAGGATGTCGTCGAGCTCTGGCAAGAATTTCGGCAGGTATTCCGGTTTCACGATGAGGTCGTCGATGAACGGCGCGGCGTATCTTCCCTCGGCGTGGCTGTGCAGGAGATTGAAACTCTGCCTCCGAATCGTGAAATATTTCTCCGCTTCCCGTTCGCTCCGCGTGTTTCGCACCCGTACACCGAACGGCTTCATCGCTTCCATAAACTGCCGCACGCGAGCATCAAGTTCTCCCTTGTCATCGGACGTAAACTCCGCAAGAATGAGCATGCGCGGCACACCGCCCTTGAGTACCATGAAAAGTTCGGGGAGAAACTGCCACGCGAGCACGAGCGCGTTCCCCTTCATCAGTTTCATAATCTCCGGAATGAACTTGAGCGCGATACGGAATGTCTTGTCATCATACGATTCAAGACTCTCGGGATGGAATTTCAGAGTGGCGACGATGATGTCCGCGAGCGGTTTCACGTCATTCAAAAACACGACGGCGAGATGTTGATACCGCTTCGCTTTCAACAACCGTAGTTTCGCTCCGACGACAAGTCCGAGCGTTCCCTGCGAGCCGACGAGGAGCTTCTGCAAATTGAATGTCTTCCCGTCCCAGACGTTCCAGAGATAGTAGCCGGCGGAATTCTTGTGAATTTGCGGACGTGCTTGCTCAATAAGCGCGCGATTGTCCTCAATGAGCTTGCATACATTCCGGTACACCTCCCCCTCAAGGTCGTCTTGCTTCATTTTGTCTTCAAGCTCGCTCTTCGAGAGCGGGCGGATGGTGTGTTTCTTCCCGTCGCGCCATACCATATCCAGTTCCTCGACGTAATCTTCCGTCTTGCCGTATGCCAAACTCTTCTCTCCGCCGGAATTGTTCGAGAGCATCCCGCCGAGCGCGCACAAATCCTTTGAGGCTGGGTATGAGGGGTATAGAAGCCCCCGTTCTTTTAGCTTCGGTTCCAAATCATGAAAATACACGCCTGGCTCGACGCGTATGGATTCATCCGTGAGTTCGCCGATGCGGTTCATGTAGCGGGCGAATTCGACAATGATACCGTCATTGAGCGGTCCCCCACCCATGTCCGTGCCAGCGGAGCGCCCGGTGAGCGAAATGTTTTTCCCCTGCCGTCTTTCTTCCTCCGCGAACGCGACGAGTTTCTCTACGTCTTCCGTATCTTTCGGGAAGACGACGAGCTTCGGCTGCACGCTGAAAATAGAATAGTCCCTGCTATATCGCTTCAATGTCTCGGGGCCGTCGTCTATATCTCCTTTGAAGCATGACCTTATCTTTTCTTTACAGGCGTTGTACTCGTCTGTTGCCATAGGGTTTCATTATATCAAATAAAAAAGAGCCCCGTGCTGCTGCAAGGAGGCAAAAGCAGCGCGGGGCGGGCACAACACAGTAAGTACAGGAGGAAACTCCGTGAACGCCAATGTTGGCGAAAAAAGAAAAGCTGGCGACGAAAAAGAGGGGCGCGGAGCTTCCGAATCTATCTTGTATGAAATTAATAAGGTATTCTGCCGAAAGAATAGAGGGAATCGGCGCTCTTGTCAAGGGAAGACAACCTGCGTACCGTTTCCCGTAAGCGCGACTCCGTCGAGGATATTCCGGAGCCGTTGCTGCAGCGTCGTCCGTGCGGCGTCGGTGAATTGCAATATCGCTCCCGGCGGATAATTCGCGAATTGCGTCTCGCCGATGCGCGTTTCGAACTCGTAACAGGTATTGCCGAAAAGGAGGCGATAGACCGAACCCGCCGCATAGTGCCCCGCACCCGCATCGCCCGCAGGTCCCATGACGCTCGCGGCATACGCCGCATTGACAGTCGTTGTCGTCACAAGTGGCCTCGTGTACCCCAGAGGAGGAGCGGAGAGGCAGGTGCTTGTTGAAAGGTCGGTTCGGGCAGTGATGCCGATGCCCGCACTCTCGAAATTGGTTCCCTGATAGTCGGCTCCGTCGTAGTACAGGCAGTAATTAAATCCCTCGTTGCAGGGTGGAATGTACGATTTCGCGAGCACCTGCTCCGGCATCGTCGCGAGACCGAAGTCGTCAGGATAGCTGAAGGTGATTCCCTTCCCCGTTGAGACGGTTTGCAGCGCGCCCCCGTCGCCCGTCATGCATCCTGTGTAATCCTTCTCCGCGCCGTTTTGCAGCACGAGCGCGTTATTTCCTTTGTCCCAAAAGACGAACGACTCGTCGGTGTTCACGTAGCGTCCGCCGTCCGCCGAGACAGTTCTCCCGAGCATGATGCTCGAGCCGCTCTCGAAGGTGAGAACAACACTGTCATTCGACGTCGGCGGCTCGCCCGGTTTCGGCATCGGTGCCGGCGGACCCTCGTAGAACGAAGCGGTAATCGTCTTGCCGCCGTCGCAGGTATAGAGCGCGGTGTTAATAAGTTTGTCCGTGCCCTTCTCCAGGATGCGCGCCTTGCTTGTTACATACCACACGCCGAACGCGATCACGACGAGCGCGACGAGTCCGGTAATCAGTTTACGCACCATGTATGCAAGTATACCGCACCGTGTATGATGGTGCTATGGCGTACGACGTCCGAGTTTCTTCGTGGCGTTTTTCGTCTCCACCGTCGCGAGCGGGTGGTGGGAGAGGCTGAAGCCGCGGTGGATTACCGCCACAGCCCGATAAAAGCGAGCGGAGCGACCGGCACATCGTCTACTTTGATAATAAAGTGCAGGTGCGGGCCGACGGCTTCCCCGCTCTCGCCGGAGAGACCGATGACTTGCCCCTTCGTCACCCGCTCGCCGGGACTCACCAAAATTTTGCTCAAGTGGAGGTAGTCGGAGAATATGCCGAACCCGTGGTCGAGCATCACGAAGTTTCCCTCGAGGAGGTAGTCGGCCGCGATTTTCACCACGCCGTCGTTCACGGCTTTGACGGGCGTCCCGACGGCAGCTCTCAAGTCGATGCCGTTATGGAACGTCCGCTTATGGTCCGATGGGTCGACGTACGTTACGCCGAAGGGATTCGTGACGGTGATATCGTCGAGCGGCTCGCCGAATGGCTTCGCGAACTGTGCGCTCGGAACGGATGCGCCGTACGCGGTGAGGATGGTTTTCCGTTCCGCCTCGTACGTTGCGATTTCCTGCGGCGTTGTGAGGAGATCCGGTAAAGCAATGGTTACGACGTTGAAGTGGGCGGGTTCTATCGCCACGCTCTCCGTTGTCGAGCCGACAGTGAGTTTCGCCATCCCCGTGAGCGCGTCGACGCCGAGGGGAATGAGAGCATTCCAATCGCCGCCATACTTGAAAAGGCTGTATGGCTTGTCCCCGAATTTCAGCGTCGGCTTCACGGGATAATGCTTGAGGATGATGCGAAGCGTATTGCCCTGACTGACGCCCCCGCCCGGCACCAGTTCAATCGAAGGCGACGGAATCGTGGAGGAGACCGCTTCCGCTGAAGATGTCGCCGTTGTCAATGTGGCAAAGGGGACCGTTGCCGTCGGCGCGATGACTGTTTCGATACTTGCCTGATACGGTTCGACTTCGCCCACCGCAGGCGGCTGAATAACGGTTTGACTGCTCTTCAAGGAAAGCGCACCGACGACGGCGAGCGCAGCCACAACGAGCGGGAGTATGATGAGTTTTTTCACGGATAGGGCGTCACCGCTCGGCTTTGAAAAATCTCTCGACGGTTCTCCATATTTTTCTCCGAGAGACGCATGAGAGGAAAAGGTGTCCGTCGCGCTTCAGAGTGACGAACGATGACTTTGTCCGCTCCGCGAACGTTTTGACGAGGTCGTAGAAAATGATATCGTCGTTCCTCGCATGGAATATCAGTATTTTCTTGCCATTGAATTCGTCTATTCTCGTCGCTGGATTGTAAAACTTCCCCGCTTTCAACTTCTTCCACTCCCTTACGCCGAAACGGTATCCTTCGCCGAACGCGTCCTCCATGAATTTTTCGAGCCAGTCCATCAGGTCGCGCTGCAGCTCGGCTTTCCAGTCGACAGACGGCGAGAGCAAGGCGACTTTCTTCACGCGTGCGTCAAGCGAGGCGAAGAGAGTGGCCGCACCGCCGAAGCTGTTGCCGATGATATACACGTTCGGTTTCTCGAGCTTGTACGTCCGCCCGTTCCAGATGTCGGTGAACCCCTTCGACAGTTCATCCACGACGTCGAGGATGTCTTCCGTCGGCGGCTTTCGGAGAAATTTTCCGCCGCTTTCCCAGCTGCCGCGGTATCGGGGGAGGAACGCCCAGTATCCCCTGTCGGAGATGAATCTTAAAAGGTCGCTGCAGCCGGGGTAGCCGGGTACGCCGCTCGCAAGGATAACGACGTCGTTGCTTTCTTTCCTGGGCGGGAGAAACTCGCAGACGACGTCTCCTTTGAAACGGGTTCGCAGAATATCCAACTCCATTGCACTTTTATTCTACCATCTCATGGCCTTCGCGCTATCTTGACTAATTAACTCATTGATGATATAATGGTGCTGTTCTTTAATAAACTCCAAATACCACACAGGAGGTATGTCATGGAAGCCATGATGAGCCGTACCCTGTCGGTGCACAAGGAGCACGAAGTGCTTCTAAAACTCGAGACCGCAGGTCTCACCGACGAACTCGCCCAGAAAGTCATCGACTCGAAGGGCAATGATCTTGCCGCGAAAGTGGTGAGACTCATCAGCAACGGAGGATTCGAACCGACCACGAGCCAAAGGCGCACCCGTGAAATCATGGGCCGAAACATGTTCGGTATTGAGGAAGCGATCAAACTCTTCGGGGTGAACCCCACGAAGCAGCAGTTCGCCGCCCTCTCGGAAATCCCGTTCTCGGAAGCAACGCTTGAGGAGTGCAAGGACACACACATCCTCGTCGCGATCTTCCCGCTCTCGATTCTCGAGGTCCGCAGCAAGGTCAAGTTGTTCTACAACCAGGGCTGGTACAACAAAGAGTCCTTCGCCAAGGATCGCGGAGAAACGGAATGGCAGCTCATCCGGAAAACCCAGATCGACAACTCGACATCGAAGAACTGGCAAGAGCAGCAAGCACTCCTCGGCAAAAACGAGGAAACGCCCAAAGCTCGCGTGATGACCTACACGATCATCGGCCACTTCCTCGCGACGGACGAACGGCTGTTCGAAAAAATCTACGTTCGCTGTTCGGATGTGACTTCGGACGGCTGCCGGGTCGTCGTTGGGTTCTTTGGTGCTGACGGTCTGTACGTCAGCAGCCGCTGGGATGACTGCCGCGTCGACTTCCTCGGTCTTGCCCCTGCCCGGAAGTCCGAATAGAACCTTGGATACTTGAGGATTCGATCCTCTTGATCACCTTGAGCCTCCACGCGAAATTTTTTCGCCGGAGGCTCTTTTCTCATGATACAGCGAATTGCCTGAATGAAATCCGAACTTTTTGCCAAGCGAATCCGGAAGAATGACCGCCTCTTGCGGGGTATTTCCTCATTTAGGCATCCCCTCGTTGCAAGCTCCTCGGGATGATGAATTTCTAAGCGCTCGTTCCTCGCAATGTATCCCCTCGTCGTTTCACTCCTCGGGATGACAAAGTTGTAACCTCACTTCGTTTCGGATAACTTCTGTCAGCTGCGGGGCCAGGGTTCGAACCTGGAATTCCTGCTCCAAAGGCAGGCGTGTTACCAATTGCACCACCCCGCAATCAATCTCTTAAGCGTATCTTACTACACCGCTTATCCACCCTGCAATTTTCCTATCGAGCGCTGGGCTTGCTCTCACGCGCAGTTTCAAGAGTCCATGGTAGGAATTTCTGTTGTTTCTGCTGTTCTCGTGGAGAAAAAACAGCAGGCCCCGCGTTATAGCGCGGGGCCATGATAGCACAACAAGGAGCTCTGCTTCGCTCACGGAACGAATTCCGTGGCGAGACCGCAGAACGGGGAGGTTGGCGCGTGGTACAGGAGCAGAAGCTTGCCGCAGTCGGGCGTCTTCAGGTGGACCGGTGACGCGAGTCCCTGGCACCGCGTTGTCTGCTCGAAGAGCGGCTCCCCCGCATTAATGAGACCCATCGCGCCGACATTGATGCAGACGTACGATGATGCGATGCGTTCTCCTTCCGGCACCATCCGCTGCTGTTCTTCCCACGATTTGCCGAGCGAGTCCGTGACGCCGTGCTTCCGGAGCAGCGCCCAGCGGAATCCCTGGTATCCCAAGAAGAACGGCGACCACTGCCGGTACTCCTTCTGCGCCGCGGCATTCAAGCACTGAACCATGCGAACGCGCATGATGTTTTCCGGTGGCGGGACAACGGCAAGCACGGCGTCGTCGCGGTGCTTGTCGAGAAAGTCGGCTGGAAAAGGAACGTTGTGTTCTTCCGGCCGTACCCCTACCCGCGCCTCAAGGCATCTCGCGAGTGCCTGAAATCCGAACATATTCGTGCCCATGATTTCAGCCGCCTGTGGTTCGGTCACGAATTCGGCGATAACCATCTCGCACTCTCCTTCGTTCCCTTTTTCGGTTTTTCCCGGGGCACACAACGTGTGCCTCTACTTACTTACTATCTCTAGTATACCATTCCTGCACCCATTCGTCAATGCGGCGCGTGTCTATATGAAACCGCACTTCTTCATCGTCGTACCGCACCTGCGGGTTATACCCCTTATCATGCGCTACGTGCGCCTCAATCCGTCTGAGTTGCAGCTTTTTCAGAAACCGTTCTCCCTCGTCCCCTATCCGCCCGCGGAGTGCCCACTCCATAATTCGGCGCGCTGTGGATAACTTTATGGGTATCGGATACCCATAATTTTCTCGCTTGCCGGCCCAGTCGGCGTTTGCGATAAAAAATGCCTTGACGGGATTTTCATTTCCATCGCTTCCCCTCCCCCCACCATTTTTGTCGTAGAGGGGGATGAGATGCTGATATAAGGCGACCCAGTAGGGATTATGGGGTTCCGGGAGGCGGTAACTCGCCGATGTCACGAAGTGGTTGAAACAGAGCTTGTCCTTCGCCCGCTTTTCCCCGCGTCCCCGGCGAGCGCCGATGAGCTTGAACCACACATAAGAGCAGAACCGTACCGTGAATATGCGTCCCGCACGGGCGCCGACGATGAGGTCGAAATCCGAGTCGTCCCGTTCCTCTCCGAGCGCCATGGAGCCCGAGAGGAGCACGAAATCAACAAAAGGAATGTGTCTAAAATGCCGTGCGAGGCGCTCCAGCTTCTCCCGTTTATCACTACTCATCGTCCCCCTGCGGCTTATCCAGCTCCAGCGGCTCGATGCCCATGCCCTCGCCCTTCGTGATTTTCAGGATATCCTTATCAACCTTCCCGAATTCCCGCGAAGCGGCGTTGTAGTGGCTTACGGTCACGCCGAGCGCCCCGCCTACTTTCTTGAAATATTCGTCGTAGTTTATCAAGTGCCGCCGCAGCATCTCTACTTGTTTTGCGATTTCCCGCGCCGATTCTTCAATCTTAAACGCGCGGAAGCCATACAATACCGTCTGCAGGTACGCGGCGAACGTCGTCGGAGACACGATAATCACCTTCTTGTCGTTGTATGCATAGTCGATCAAGCTCCGTGTATTCGACTTCACTGCACCCACCTCATTCACCAAGAGGTCGTAGTAAATCGGCTCCGCCGGTATGTACATAAAAGCGAAGGGCAGCGTCCCCTCCTTCGGCTTGATGTACTTCGATGTTTCGTTAATTCGTTTCTTCAAGTCGTCGCTGAACTGCTTCTCGAACTCCGCCCGTTTTTCCTCATCCTTCTCCTCGACGAGGCGCACGTAGTTGTCGAGCGAGAACTTCGCGTCCACGGGGATGATGCCTTCCTTCGTCATAATCGCCGCATCCACGATGTCGCCGTCCTTGAATCCGTACTGCAGCCGGTATGCGTCTGGGGGCAAAATATTGCCCAAAATGAGTTCTAATCCCGCCTCACCCAAACTCCCCCGCTGCTTCTGATTCTTCAGCACTTGCTCCAAACTGTGCAGCTGGTCCGCGATGCCGAAAACCTGCTCGCTCGACTTCTTCACTTCCACAAGCTGCTGCGTGATGTCGCGAATCAGCTTCTGCGATTCGCTGAACTGCGTCTTCACCGCGTCGCGGAGCGACTTGTCGAGCTGTCCCAGTTGATTCTGGAGCAAGAGGAACGACCGGTCTTCTGGTTTCTTTTCTTCCCGCTTCAGCGCGCGAGAAAGGAAAAAGAATCCGCCGGCAAGGACTACGAGTAAGATGATGAAAAAGACGATATCCATACGCGTTAATTCAATCCTGCGACGTACGAGACAATCACGAGTGTCAAGAGTGCCGCGAAAAAAGCGAAACCGATGAGGAGGTATGTGTACTGCCGCTTTTTTTCCGCATCGAATGTCTCGCCGGCGGCAAGCACGCTCCCGCACCACACGATGAATCCGAGCGCGAACATGCCGAGATAGTCAGTGACGGTCCCTATCCGGTCAATACCCGCCGCGCGGCTCGCGTGCAGGATAACCGGTTCCGTGAAGTGCGTCGCGTTCACAACTGTCACGACAGCCGCGATAAGAAGCAGGGCTCCCGACAGCAGCAGGAGCACGAGGAGCACCCGGTTGCGCGCGATGGATTTCAAGCCCCGGAACATGGTATCACCAGTATATACCCTAGTCGGGCCGCGGGGAATGCTCACACGGACACACAAGGCATCCCCTCCTCGCTCCACTCCTCGGGACGATGGATTTGTCGCCTTTCGGACAAATCCTATCGCCCGACCCCCGGCTTGGAAAACCCTCGGTTTTCCATATGCCTTTCCGATACGGGGTGCGCGGGTTCGATTTCCCTTGCCCCCCTCGCTTCGCTCAGTCGGGCCGCGGGGAATCGAACCCCGACTACAAGACCCCCAGCCTTGCGTACTACCGTTATACGACGGCCCGTTTTACTTATTTAAAGGTTTCTGCAAGCGCCTGCCGGAGGGCATCGTATCCCTCATCGTACGGCACCCGCTTCGGTTTCTTCCCCTCTTCTTTCGCTTCCCTGATTGCCGACACGATGCTCTGGAGCCGCTTGTATTTTTTGTAAACATCCTCCCGCTCTCGCTCCCGGGCGTAGTTGCCAAACACCTTGAACTGAAGCAACAGCTCATCGGTGATCTGGTGCTGTATGAAGTGCTCGGCGAGCTTCTTGTTCTCTCCTTTCATAAAGAGTGTTCCCAGCTCGGTCACGGTTTTCCACGCATCCGCGGCGATGACGGTGCGGGGAACGTTTTGCAGCTCGCCCCGTATATCAAGGTTCCCCGATTTGAAATACTTCACTCTCGTGAGCGTTCCCGCATCTATCTCGCGCTTTATTCGCTCGAGCTTTTCCCGAATGACCTCGTCCGCGCGCGACGTCGTCACGTCAACCGCGAGCGCGAGGTGCGCGGCGCGTGATTCATCTTCTTCGGACGTAAATTCAACGATGGAATCCACGCCGTTTTTCAGGTCGTCGTACCGGGATGCTTTCGTCACTGTCGCATCCGGTCCCAGCCAATTGCTCATCTCCGCGTGCTCGTAGAAAATCACTTCGAAAACCTCAGCCAGCTCCCGCTTTTTCTCACTGCTCCACCACTCATCCGCGCCCATCCGTTCTTTGTGCTCCTTCCGCTCTTCCTCGAACTGTTTCTCAAGCCGTTCTACTTCTTCCTTGTCCTGGTCCACCACTTCGTTTCCGTACAGGTCGCGGAATCCTTCGGGGTCAATTGCCGCCCGCTCCGCAAGCTCGTGCGTGCGCCGGTAGACCTCGCCGAGAGACGGTTCTTTTTTCTCTTCCTCGGGCTCCTCTTCCCGATGCATGAGCATTTCGTGTGACATATTGGTTATTGTAAAGTAAAAAGCCGCGTCGTGATAGGCGTGGCTTTGTGTGAGGTTTCTGTCGGTTAGAGACCGGCTAGTATTGCTTTACGATAGTTTTCCTGTAGGTCATCGAGAAATTCTGCTGTTTTCTTTTCGTGCCCCCATAACGTATAGCCAACCACCGACCCTCTTCTGCATCTGAAGCGTATCGGATTTCCGTTGAATAGATGGGTGAATCCGGTTATTTCGCATTCGTTAGCATTCCACTGCACGTCTTTGATTCTGGGGTATGTTGGCGGGTAGTGGTCTTTTATGAATTCTATGATTACGAGTTCCCCTTCTTGCCAGTTCGGACTTCGGACGCTCGCGATATATCTCTGTTTTCTGACGATTTCTTCTGTGGCATAGTCGAGACTCGCAATCGGTTCCCAATACTTCAAATAGAATTCGCCAAGTACCCATGAGCTTGCGCAGAATAGTCTGTCAAGCATTATCATGAATTCCACGATTGCGCTCTGCAGTGCGTGGATTTCCTGACCCGGCTTCGATGGTCTGATTTTCTTTACCAGACCGAGCTCACCCAACAATCTCTCTATCATCACAAACTCCTTTTGAGGTGTTCGCCTCAAAACCGTTTTTGGTCTGCCGGCCTTACGTCGGCAAAGTCAGCTCAACGAGCTGTTGTGGAGATTAGCATAAACTTACTGATTTGTCAAATTCTTGTGATCCCAACCGGATTTGAACCAGTGTTTTCGCCGTGCCCTCCAGAGGAGGGCCCTCCCTTGGAGGAAGGGGGCTTTAAGCTCTTTGTGATCCCTATGGGAGTCGAACCCATGTTTCCGCCGTGAGAGGGCAGCGTCCTAGGCCACTAGACGAAGGGACCTTCTATTCGTAGCTTCCCCGTTTTGCGAGCCAGCGGCTGTCCTGGCGAACGAGGAGCTTCGGAGCAAGTTCCGGTTCCGCCATAATTTCCTTCACCACTTTTTCCAAGCGGACCGCCTGCGACGCTTTCACGAGTATCACATCTCCCGCTCGTATAAGCTCTTGCACTAGTTTTTGCGCTTCGGAAACGGTCTCGCAATGATACGCGCGTTCCGGTTTCATGCCTTCATCAATCGCCGTATCGTGCATAAACTTTCCGCGCATACCGACGGTGACAAGCACGTCGAGACATTTCGCAGCGATAGCGCCGATGTGCTGGTGCGCCTCGAGCGTATATTTCCCGATTTCCAGCATGTCACCGAGCACGCCTACTTTCCGCCTCGCTTTCGCGTGCGCGAGCGCGTCGAGCGCTTCTTCTGTCGCCAAAGGCGAGGCGTTATACGTGTCGTCTATGATAACGGTATGCTTCACGCCCGGTATGATGCGCAGCCGCCCGGCAGGTGCGCGATACTCGTTCAGTGCCTCCGCAATCGTAACGAGATTCATGCCAAAAATCAATCCGACCGACGCAGCAGCAGCAGCAGCGTATCCCTGTGCGCGGCCCAGCACGTCCTGGAGGCGTACCGGCACGATGTTCCCTTTGTATTCGAGCTTCATACGAACTCCGCCGCTGCGCTTGTCGAGCACCTGTTCGAAGGCGGTGATTCTCACATCGGCCTGCTCTCCGAAACCGTACGTTGTCACTGTCGCGCGCGTATCGTCCGCGAACGCATATACCGTCGCATCGTCCGCATTCAGCACTACCTGCCCTGCCGCCGGCACGGCGCGGACAAGTTTCGCTTTTTCCCGCGCGAGTTCGCTTTTCCCGGCGAAAAACTCGACGTGCACCGGTATGTCTCCGATTGCCGTCGCCACGGCTATGTCGGGCGTGGCTATCCGGAGTAGTTTATCCATATCCTGCGGCCGGTCGACGCCGTATTCGAGCACGAGCACATCGGGATAACTCCGTTTCCGTACCGCGAGACCCGTCATAGCACTCATGAGTACCCGACACCAAAAGACGATGCCGCCCGTTTCCTTCCAATTCCCCAGAATCGCGAGTGGGAAGCCGATCTCGTTGTTAAAACTTTTTGCCGAAGCGCGCACCCGCTTCGCGTGCCGCACGACGCTTTCAATCGCGAATTTCGTCGACGTTTTGCCGACATTGCCGGTGACGCCCACGATAGTGGGTTTGTACTTGCGGAGTGTCGCCTTCGCCAAAGATTTAAGGATTTTTGCAAGCATAGGTTGGTATCTACGGAAGATTGTCCGGCGGGATATTGTAATAGTTAATCAGAAATTGGGCGAAATTGCGAAACGCCGGCACGACAGTGAGCGCGGCAAGTTCTTGGTTCGGTTTATCGAGCTTCAGGAGCACGATGAAGTGCGGGTCGCTCACGGGGAATATTCCTATGAACGATTCTATATATTGGTCGGCGTATCCTCCGTGCACCAAATCGGGAACCTGCGCCGTTCCTGTCTTGCCCGCGATGCGGTAGCCGCGGATGGACGCAACCCCTGCCTTGTCGACGGCACTCTCCATCATCTCCAGCACCTCCGCAGCCGTGGTACTCGACATCACCCGCCTCATCGCCGTCGGCTTCAGCGCGGTGTTGAGGTACGGCCGCATCATCACACCGCCGTTTGCGAGCGCATCGTAGGCGGTGACGAGTTCCATGGGCGTCACCGAGACGCCCTGGCCGAATCCCGCCGTCGCCAGGTCGATATCTTCGAAATTATTCTTGGAAAGATTGATGAGATTGCCGGTTATCTCATCCGGCAGATCAACGCCCGTCAAACTGTTAAACCCGAACTTCTCGAAATAATCTAAGAGGTTTTTTCTCCCAATCTGCTGCGCCGCGAAGGCGGCGCCCGTATTCACTGAATATTCTATGACATTCGTCATCGTGATTTTCCCGTGCGCTTTCAGGTCCCAGTTGCGGATCGTCTCGCCGTTCAATGTCAGGTATCCCTTGTCGACGTAGGTCGTCTCCGGGGTGAGAATGCCGAGGTCGATGCCCGCCGACATGGTGAACGGCTTGAAGACCGAACCGGGCTCGTAGAGCGACTGCACCGCAGGGTCGGAAAAGTCGCTTATCGGATACGATGCGTACTCGTTCGGGTCGAAAGACGGTTCCTGAGCCAGCGCGCGTATCTTGCCCGTTTTCGCTTCTTCCACGATGATCGCGGCGCCCGTCGCCTGGTAGTCCGTGACAAGCGTCTTCAAAACGTCCTCCGCTTCCGCCTGCACGTTGCGGTCGAGTGTCGTTTGGAGCGGTTCTCCTTGCATGAGCGTCGGGTTGTAAATTTTCTCCAGCCCGTAGAGTCCCGTCGGCTGGGGAGCGTTCTCGTTCGTCCCCACGAACCCGAGCGTCCGCGCCGCGAGGTCGCCAAACTGATAGTAGCGTCCCGACTCGTCGACGATCGCGACGCCCTTCGGAGCGTTTTCCGTCACCCACGACGTCTCCGCATCTGATGCCTTTTCCTTGATGAGCACGTACACGAGCGACTTGTCTTCCAACCGCTTCTGTAACGCGTCCTTATCCAGGCCGAATTCTCCCGCCAGGAGTGCGGCTTCTCCTGCAGGGTCCGATATCTGATGCGGGTCGGCGTAAATGAGCGGATAATCCCTATTAATAACGGCGGGAACCTCGTTCCCATCCCGGTCGGTGAAATATATTCCCCCCCGCGTCAGCTCGCCCGCCTCGTTGTACGCCGTTTGCGCCTGGGCTCTTTGAATATAGTAATCGCTGTTCTCTATCTGTATGTCGAACAGCTTGAATCCGAGCAGTAGATAGATGCCGACGAAAAAAACATTCAGTAAGACGAATCTGACACCCATTGGTTCGTGCTCAAATACTGGGGGTTTTTGTCGACAACCAGATTTTTCGACACGGCAAGTTTCTGCAACTGCGTGGGGTCAATAACTTGGTAGAGCGTGTTCTTGAGTGCGGCATTCTGTTCTTCTGCTGCGGCAATATTTGATTTCAAATGGTTCAACGCGAAACGATTCCCCGCTACAACGTTGTAGTAATAAATATAAAGGAAACCCGCGATGATGAGAAGTGCAAAAAACTGCAGGAGGAACGCTCTCAGGTATTTGTTTTTGTCCGGTGTGAATACGGTCATAAGATTAGCTTCTTAGGTTTTTAGTTGAAGATAATGGCGCGAAGTTTTGCGGAGCGGCTCCGTGGATTCCCCTCCTTTTCCGCTTCTGTCGGCACGATGGGCTTTTTTGTGAGCGCTATCCCCTTCCCCTCGTGCACGTACGCTTTGAAACGATTCTTCACGATTCTGTCCTCGAGCGAATGGAACGAGAGCACCGCCGCCCGCCCGCCCGGCCGTAAAAGTTCCGGCAGCGCGTCGAGCGCCCGCTCCAGATTTTCAAGTTCGCGATTGACATATATTCTCAAGGCAAGGAATGTCCGGAGCGCCGGGTGTCTCCGCCGCTGCATCTTCGGAACCGCGTGTTCGATGATGCGCGCGAGGTCACCAGTGCGGTAGATGTGTTCCCGCTTCCGTCGCTCTACGATCGCCCGGGCGATGCGGCCGGCAAATCGCTCTTCTCCGTACGTCCGCACAATATTCTTTAGTTCCTCTTCGCGGTACTCGTTCAACACGCGCGCCGCCGTCAGCGCCTCCGTGTCTCCGTCGTACCGCATAATGAGCGGCGCATCCTTTCGGAAACTCATTCCCAAATTGTCTTCCAGCTCATCCGAGGATAGTCCGAGGTCGAGAAGCAGGCAGCTCGCTTTCCCCTCGGGGAGTTCCTCTTCCGCGACGGCCTTCACGTCACTGAAGTTGCCACAGTGAACGATGAGCTTTGCCGTCAGTCCCTCGTTTCGCATAAACATTCTCAATTCCGCCTCCGTTTCTCGCGCCGCTTTTTTGTTCCAATCGAGCGCCAGGAGCGTGCCGCGCGGTATTCGTTTCAGAATTTCCCGCGCATGCCCTCCGCCGCCGAGCGTTCCGTCGATGCACGCGTCGTCTTCCTGGAGCGTCATTACGTCAATCGTTTCTTGTAAAAGAACGGGGATGTGACTCATCAGATGCCTAATTCGCTCAACCGTTCGGCTATTTCGTCCGAAGCGTTTTCCGTCTTTCCTTTGTAGGTGTCCCAGCGCGCCTCGTCCCATACTTCAACGCGGCTGTAGAGGCCCGCAATCACCACTTTTTTATCAATGCCCGCGTACTCGCGCAGGTATTCCGGCACGAGCACCCGTCCTTGCGCGTCAAGCCGCACGTCGCTCGCTCCTCCCAGCATGAGGCGCGCGAACGCCCGCGAATCGGCTTGTACGAGCGGCAAGGACATGATTTTCTCCGCTAACTTCTGCCACTCTTCTTCTCCGAATACGAACAGGCACCGGTCAAGTCCTTTGGTTATAATCGCGCCGTCGCCGAGCGTCGGGCGAAACTTAACCGGTATCGCCAGCCGACCTTTTACGTCTATCGTGTGCTTGTACTCTCCTAATAGCATGTCAGATGTTATCCCCTGTTTTCTTCTTTTTCCACACCTTTATCCACAACTCCCCACTTCTTCACACCAGTATACCATTCTCCGCTTTCCAACACAAAACACCCCCACTGGTATCCAGCGGAGGTGTAACCCTTTATTTATCGGGAAATTCGCTTCCTTCCCCCTTAAGTTATCAACAGGCTGTTCACAGCCGTTCCGGTACCGGCACGTTTAAGAGTTCGAGGCCGTTTCCGAGTACTTGTCCCACCGCGTCCGTAAGCGCGAGACGGGATGCCTTCAGGCGCTCGTCTCCCGTTTCAGAAACCGATATCTTGTTGTAGAAGAGATTGAACGCCGCGGCGAGTTCTTCGAGGTACGTCGCGATGAGGTGCGGAGCGTTTTCGCCGCATGCTTGCGAGACGACTTTCGGGAACCAGGCGAGAAGCAAGGCGAGCGCGTGCTCTTCCGGCGTTTCGTACCTATAGGCCTCGCCTCCTCCGGATGCTTTCACCTTCTCCATGAGCGAGCGGATGCGCGCCGCAGTGTACTGGAGATAAACCGCGCTTCCTCCCTCGACGTCAAGCATTCGTTTCCAATCGAACCTGATATCCTTCTCGCGCGATTGCCGCAGGTCGTTATATACAACAGCGCCGATACCCACCTGCTTCGCGACAAGCTCGCGCTCTGAGCGGGCGCGTTCCGGCGCTTTCGCGCGCAGGATATCGCCCGCCGCGCCTATCGCTTTCCGAACCAGTTCATCGAGCTCTATCGCCGTTCCCTTGCGCGTAGACATCCGTTTCCCGTCGTCGCCGAGGACGAGTCCGAAACCGATATGCAACGCCCTCGCCGTTTCCGCGACACCAAGACGCTTCGCGAGCGCAAAGAGTTGCTTGAAGTGCAGGCGCTGCTCGTTTCCTACCACGTAGAGCACTTGTTCCGCTTCAAGTTCGCGGAAGCGGAACGCAAGCTGCGCCAAGTCGCGTGCGTGGTACAACGTCGCGCCATCGCTCCGACGGAGGAGGAATGTCGGCAAACCCTCGATGTCCACAACGACGGCGCTGTCCTCATTCGCGTTGCACACCTTATCCGCAAGGCATTGTGCTATCACTGCGCGCGCCCGGTCGGCGAAAAAGCTCTCGCCGCCGTACACGTCAAACGTCACGTCGAACGTCTTGTAGGTCTTCTCGAACTCGCCGATGCTGATATCGCGGAATTTCTTCCACAACGCGACAAGTTTCCTGTCCCCTTCTTCCAATTTCTTGAAACACTCGCGCGCCTCTTCCTCCAGCGCTTTGTCGTCGGACGATTCGCGCTCGAATCGCACGTATAAATCCTTCAGCGTCTCGACGGACGTATCCGCCGGATTCCCCCATTTTCGATACGCGGTGATGAGTTTCCCGAACTGCTGACCCCAGTCGCCGAGATAGTTGTCCCGCATGACCGCATATCCCTGATATTCATAGATGCGCGCAAGCGACTCGCCGATAATCGTCGAGCGCAGGTGTCCCACGCCGATGGGTTTCGCGATGTTCGCCGAGGAATAATCGATGACGACGAGCCTCCCACTGCCCGCATTGTGGCTGCCGTACCGTTCGTGCCCTTCACGCACCTCGTGCAGCACATCGCCATAGAGTTTCTCTCCGCGGAGCGTCACGTTCAGGAACGGCCCTACCGCATACGCCTGTTCCAGCAATTCCGATTTCCCTTCATTGATACGCTCCGCCGCCGCACTCATCTCCCGCGGAGCACCCGTGAGCGCCACATCCGCATGTTCGTGCCGGGGCGGGAGCACGATGTTGCGGTACGCAATATCTCGCCCGACGACTCTCGAGAGTTCCCGCGCAGTGCGCTCGAGCAGGTACGTCCCGCGCACCTGTTTCGTCTCCCGGTACCGTCTGCGGGCTTTCCGCGCCGCTTTCTTATAATTTTCCAACGATAATTTCATCAAAACAGGTGTTGGGTTTCTTTTTTCGGTTCGGTTGTACCGGATTCGGCTACCGATTCGCCTCCTCCGCGTTCTGCGTGTCGTTTCGCCTTGAGTTCTTCGTAGTGGTCGAGCATATATTTCAGTTTCTTGAGGTCTTCCCTGATATCGGCGATAAGGGATGGCGTCCGGAGCGCCGCCGCCGTGTGGTAGATGGGAAGTATCGCCATATCCTTCATCCATACGTACCTGCCGTGGTCTTTCGAAATTTGCGCCGTCGGCAGAAAAAAATTCATTGCGAATCTTCCGACTGCCACAATCACCTTCGGAGCGATGATGCGTATCTGCTCCGGCAAATACTTCCGATATGCCTCGAGCTCTCCCGGTTCGGGGTCGCGGTTATTCGGCGGGCGGCGTTTCACGATATTCGTGATGTATACATCCTCACGCCTGAGGCCAATTTCTCCCATCAATTTATCCAGGAGCTGCCCTGCCCTGCCAACGAACGGCCGGCGCTCGCGGTCTTCGTAAAAACCAGGCGCTTCGCCGATAAAAAGCACATCCGCGTCGGGATTCCCTTCTCCGAAGACGAGGTTTGATTCCCGGAGCGGCAGAGAGGCATCGGCTGCCATCTCCGCCTCGAGCGCCTGCAGTGCCTCTTCTTTTCCGGACATACTCATACGAGGAACACGTTTTATTATACCAATACTGCAATAAAAATGCCGCCGAGTTCCACTCGGCGGCAAGGAGCTTGATGGCAAGACAGCATCCAAGCAGTCCAGCGGCTGGAGGGATTTGAACCCTCGACCTCTCCCCATCCTGGGAAGCACTCTACCCGTCCGTCGCTCTCGGAGGGACTCGGGTCCTCCCGCACCGGACTCTGAGCTACAGCCGCATGCAAGCATTACGAACCTTATGAACTGCAACGTATCTTATCAAACCCCTTGTCCTCTTGTCAAATACTCGCGCCTATCTGCTATAATATTTTCTATTATGACGCACCTCGTACCGAAGCGGATGTTCTTCACGAAAGGAGTGGGGCGGTACAAGGACTACCTCCAGTCATTCGAGATGGCGCTGCGAGATGCCGGCATCGCCGAGTATAATCTTGTGGAGGTAAGTTCCATCTTCCCGCCGAACTGCAAGCGGATATCGAAGGAGGAAGGGAAAAAATTCTTGAATCCCGGGCAAATCGTTTTCTGCGTCATGGCGCGGAACGCGACGAACGAGCCGAGCCGCCTTATCGCATCCTCCATTGGCCTTGCCCAGCCCTCCGATTCCTCGCAGCACGGTTACCTCTCGGAACATCACTCGTTCGGCGAGACGGAGGAAAAAGCGGGAGAATACGCCGAGGACCTTGCGGCGACGATGCTCGCTTCGATACTCGGTCTTGAATTCGACTCCGACGCCGCCTGGGACGAGCGCGAACAGGTATACAAAGCATCGGGAAAAATCTTCAGAACCACCAATATCACCCAATCGGCGACAGGGCACAAGGATGGCATCTGGACAACGGTTGTCGCCGCCGCCGTGCTTATCTTTGAATGAAGACGAAAGCATTATGGGTATCGGATACCCATAAAGTTATCCACAGGGTGATTTACTAAAGGATTTCGCGCGGCAGGCGCCAGATATATATGCCGAGTCCGACGGAGAGCACCGACATAATGACGAACACGGTCTGGAAACCGAAGACCTGAATCAGGAATCCTCCGACAAACGCCGCAATACCTCCCACGATCGAGGCGATGCCTTCCCAGGCACCCCACTCCACAAGCGCCGCTTCCTGCGTCGTGTGACTCGCATACACCGAATCGAATGCCGGCGTTCCGAGCGCCACCGCAATGCCCCAGAAAAGCTGGAGGATGATAAGCTGCTCGATGTTCGTCATAAATACGTAGCCGAGGAATACGCCGCCTCGCAGAATATACCCGAGTGCAATGAGAAGCTCCTGTTCTTTCACCTTCAGCTCCCAGTTCGAAAAAAGAAAGATGAGAATGCCGGCAACAACCGAGAAGATTGCCCAGGACAATCCGGCGAGTGCGATGCTCCCGCCGATGCGCTCGACGAAAACCGCATAGAACGGCGTGAAAAGGCCCACGATGAAGTTGAAGACGGAATTTGCGGCGACCAAAATCCGCAAGCTTTTATTGAGCCGCACGCCAGGGAACACGAATGCCAGTATTTTTCTCAATTTCTCGTTACCGGGAGGCATGGTGGGCGGTACAGGAGTGCTCGCACGGACACATAAGGTATCCCCCTCCCTCCGCTCCTCGGGACGATGGTTTGTTACCTTTCGGACAAATCCTATCGCCCGCTCCCCGACTTTGAAAACCCTCGGTTTTCCATATACCCTTTCCGACACGGGTTGCGGGGGGTTCGGGTCCTGAATATGTTATATCATAACAGAAAGAACCCAAGGCATACACCTTGGGTTCTTTCCTGTGTGGGCGGTACAGGAGTCGAACCTGTGACCTTACGCGTGTGAAGCGTACGCTCTAGCCAGCTGAGCTAACCGCCCCAAGTATGGAAGTCCAACTTCCATACTTGATTATACTACTCGAGCGCCACGGTCGCGCCTACTTCTTCGAGTTTTTTCTTCATTTCCTCCGCTTCGGCGCGCTTCACATTTTCTTTCACGACGCCCGGAGCTCCGTCAACGATCGCTTTCGCTTCTTTCAAGCCGAGACCGTTCAACTCCTTCACCGCTTTAATCACGTTGATTTTCTGGTCGCCCGCGGCTTTCAGGACCACATTTACCTCGCTCTTCTCTTCCTGCGCGGCTCCGCCGTTCCCCGCTGCCGCAACCGGGGCGACTGCGGAAACGTGGAATTTCTTCTCAAGCGTTGTCACAAGGTCGGCAAGGTCAACAACTGTCATTTTCTCGATTTTCTCGATGACATCTTTGAACTTGGCGTCCACTTCGATTTCTTCTTCTTTTATTTCTTTCTCTTCAGGCATAGGTTTTATTTTTCACTCATGGCCTTTAACGTATAGACGAACGCGCGGAGCGGACCGGAGATTCCTCCGACCACCTGCCCCAGGAGCACCTCACGCGACGGCAACTGCCCCAAGCGCAAAACGTATTCGCCGCTCAACAGCCCCTTTGTCGCCGCATCGAATCCTCCCAAGAATTCGCCTGTCGTTTCTTTCACGAATCCGTAGAGCGCACCTGCGATATCCGATGCGTCTCCCGCGAAATACGCGAGAGCCGTTTGTCCGGGGAACTCTTTCGCCTCAAACGGAATCTGCCGCGCTTCAAGCGCTCGTTTCAGCAAGCTCCGCTTCACCACTTTCATGATTCCACCCTTCCCGCGCAGTTCGCCCCGCAAGGCATTGACCCGCTCGGCTGATGCGCCGGGGAATCCGAAGGAGATGAAACCCCCGTTCCCCTCAAGGTGCTCGGTTATGGCGCGTACTTCTTCTTCTTTCCTTGTTCTTGTCTTTGCCATATTGATTTCTGTAACCCCTCCGCTTCGGTCGGGGTGCTCATTTTTGTTGCCGCTCATACTTCGCAGACAAAAATGACAATGCGACCTTTTATGGCCGCAGTGAAAAACAATAGACACCGTGTTCCTCGATGGGTGTGCATTAAGTCCCTTTTGCAGGACGCCCATTGTCTGCGGACCGTACCTTTACCCTACCATCACTGTAGTCCTTTATCAAGCCCATTCTAGAAAGAGTCATTTAACAATAAAGAAAAAGGGGTTATTTTTGTGTTAGACCCTTGATGGCCTGGCGGACAGCTCAAAGTTGTCCGCTATTTTTTATATAGACCCCTAAGGATTTTCCCTACTTCCATAAGATAATCCCCATCAATCATCTTCCCCTCTTTTACGTATCGCGCAGCAACGGGATAGAGTTTCCACACAAAGTATTTCTCTAAGCGCCTATAACTTATCTTTCTATCACTCGCAAAGCGCGTCGGCGCTTCTTCCGCTTCGTTGAGTTTGCTTAATAGAATATCTGCAAGTTCAAAGCACGAATATTTTTGCGCTAACGCTCCATAAGGAAGAAAACTGTCGGTCATTGCTTCGTTCATAATTCCCACAGTATTGAGAGACGAGTCCTTGGTGTGGCGTGGTAATCTCAGTTTGTGCATAATCATTGCTATCGTTTTCCAACCGTGCCGTTTTTCAAACAGAAAATGCGCCAATTCGTGCATCATAACCATAATCGAATACTCGAGCTGCCATGTTTTTTGTTCTAACCGCGGCAGTTCGAGAGTAACTGCATTCCTCTCCAAATTTGCTCCCCCGGCAGCAGTTTCTCCTGCTCCCAGAGGAGACCACAGAACCACAATGGCAATCTCATGAGGAAATGATTTTCCGAAAAAGAGTTTTTCTGTCTTATGCAAGAGCTGCTGGTGTTGCTGACTTTTAAGTGTAATTTTGAAATCACGGAGTGCCCGCTGGTTGTGTTTTTTTGCGCTATCCCATGCCTTCCTGAAACGCGGTTCAAAGATTTTTAATGCGTGGTGTATCTTCTCGAATTCTTGCTGCCCCACGCGCTTTTTGAGTCCCTCCCATGCCACTGACGGTGGATATGAATAGAAAACATTACCGAGGTATATCGATTTGCCTTGCTTATCATAGACAAATCCGTACTTCTGCAATATTTCCTTAAAAGCGGCTAAGGACTCTTTTTCTTTATGGGTCAGTTCTCCGGTGGCATCCAGCCATGCCCTGTTGTACTCCGGACGGCACGAGAAATGCCACTCTGCCAGGTTGGAAACAAAGAAAAACTGATTCGCAAGCCTCGAAACTTCGAACCGGAGTTTCATGTTCAGAGTTCTCTATCAAGTTCCCGGAGGAGGTCCTGCGCTTTCTTCGAAAGCTTGTCCGGTGTTGTGAGATTGAACGACACGTACAAATCGCCGCGAGCGGCGGTGCTCCCGCTCCGTCCCGGCAAGGGCATCCCCTTCCCCGCAATCTGGACGTCGCGCTTGAGGTTGAACCCCTTCGGAATCATCACCGCGATGCGTTCCCCGTCTATGCCTTCCACGTTCACCGTCCTGCCGAGCAGCGCGTCCGTGAGCTTGATGTCTCTCGTCACGTACAAATCGGCCGCCTTTCTCGTGAAGCGGCTGTGCGGCTCCACCCGTATCACGACATAGAGGTCCCCCGTTTTCCCGCCGTGCTCGCCGGCCTCTCCGCCGCCCACCACCTTCACGATTTGGCCGTCTTCAACCCCCGATACGATGTTCAGGTCTATTTCGCGCTTGCCGCGAATGCGCCCCGTCCCGCTGCACGATGCGCATACTTTGTCCGGCACAGTCCCCGTTCCCCTACATCGCTCGCATGTCCGCACCTGCGAGAAATTGCCGAAGAACGTCCGCTTCTCTTCACGCACCTCTCCTTTCCCGCCGCATACGGTGCACGTCTCAAAGCGGGTGTTTTTGTCGTACCCCTTCCCTCCGCACGCTTCGCAGGAGACAAACGTGTGATACGCCAATTTTTTCACGCTCCCGGCAAACGCTTCCTCGAGCGTGATGGTTTGCGTTGCTTCGATATCGGAACCATGCACGTACGTCGCGCGCTTTTTCCCTCCGCCGAACATCGTGAAGAGTTCTTCAAAAACATCTCCCCATTCGCCGACGTCCCCGAATCCGCCGAATCCCGGCGCACCCTGCCACGTGCCGCCCTGCCACGCTCCCTGCGGCGGCATTTCGCCGAAGCGGTCATACTGCGCCCGTTTCTCCTTATTGGAAAGCACCTGGTATGCCTCGCTGATTTCCTTGAATTTCTCGCTGTCCCCGTTTGGCTTATCCGGATGGTACTGGTGGGCAAGTTTTCGGTATGCTTTTTTCACGTCCTCCTCGGAGGCGTTTTTCTCCACACCCAAAATTTTGTAGTAATCCTTCATAATGAAATGCTTCTGCTGCACTTCAGTATCATCACGTCATAACGCGATGATGCTTCTGCTGCACTTCAGTATCATCGTGTCATAACGCGATGACCTGCTGCTTCGTGTCTTTCAGCGCGATATCGGCGAACGGCGTGAGGAGCAGCAGTTTGAAAACGGCGAATGCCAGGAATCCGGCAATCGGGTATGTCACCGGCAAGGTGAAACGGACAAGGACAAAAAGCAAGACGCCGAAACCGGCCGCGAGCGTGATCTTCACAATATCGGAAAATCCCGCGACCCGCGCCGCGAGTGCGTTGAATATATACTGCCCCAGCGTTTCGTTGCCCTGTACGGGACCGCCGAGCGCGGCGATTTTCTGCGCAATTTCGTTATCCAGCGTCTTCAGCGCTGCGTTTTCTTCCTGGGGCGTCAGCTGTGTCACGCTTTGCCCCTGCGTGAGGGAATCGGTACGAATCTTCCGTAGCTCCGACTGGCCGATGACATCTATCGCCTGCGCCATCCCCATATTGAAGCTGAGATTTGAGTACGCGATCTGCACGATCGGTTCCGCTTGCTGCAACACCTTGTCGAACATGCGCTCCGCGACGGGACGCGTGAAGTTCCCGAGCTCGACGTAGTAGTTGTACGCGAGTGCGAAAAAGAGCAAAATCAACCCCGTTCCGATCTTCGGCAAAGCGACCCGTGTGGCGCTAAAAAACTGCACGGTGAGTGCGCCATCCATATAGCTCCGCGTACGGAGCGCGCCGAGTACGAAGCAGAGTATGCACGCGCCGAAACCGGCAAGCACCCACGGAGAGAATGTGGTGATGACCGACGGGTAGAACACGGCGAGCGGCACCAGTCCCTCGAGCACCACAAGCCCCGTGAGTACGCCGCGGTTCGCGATAAAGCCGATTTGCAATACGAGCGCTGCGGAGTACGCAACTACCCACGCGACGAGCCACCACCACCCTCCGCCGTTTGCGAAGGACGCGTGGAGGGCACTCGCCGCGCCGTAGGAGAGCGCCGCACCGATGACCCACAGTATTGCGAACTTAAGGCGTTTCATCCGGTTTCTTCTCCTCCTTATTATACATCGCCTGCCCTATCTTCTGGAGTTCTTGCGACAATTCGGCGGTCTTTTGTTCCACCGCCGTCACGTCTCCGCCCGTTTGTGAAGCGGAGAGCGCATCCTTCACCGCCTGCATCTTGCCCTCAATACTCTGCTTCAGTGACGCATCGACTTTATCCCCCGCGTCGCGGAGCGCTTTCTCGGACGCGTAGACGAGCTCTTCCGCCCGATTGCGCGTCTCGGTCGACTGTTTTTTCTTCTTGTCCTCCTCCTCATGGACTGTCGCTTCCTGTTTTAACCGCTCGACTTCGTCCTTGCTCAAACTTGTCGTCGCCTCGACGCGCACCGACTGCGTCTTGCCCGACGCCTTGTCTTTCGCGGAGACGTTCAAGATGCCGTTCGCGTCTATATCGAACGTCACTTCAACCTGCGGCATGCCGCGGGGCGCCGGCGGTATGCCGTCGAGCATGAAGCGCGCCAGCGTCCGGTTGTCCGTCGCCATGCTCCGCTCGCCCTGCAGCACGTGCACTTCCACGGATGTTTGATTATCCGCCGCCGTCGAGAATACCTGCGTCTTCGACGTCGGGATGGTGGTGTTTTTATCTATCATCGGCGTCGCGACTCCTCCCAGCGTCTCGATGGAGAGCGTAAGCGGCGTCACATCCAAGAGGAGGATGTCCTTCACGTCGCCTTGCAGAATCCCCGCCTGCACCGCCGCGCCGACGGCGACTACCTCGTCCGGGTTGATTCCCCGGTGCGGCTCTTTCCCGAAGAGCTTCTTCACCGCTTCCTGCATCGCCGGCATACGCGTTTGGCCGCCGACGAGAATCACTTCGTCGATTTCTGACAGTTCGAAACCGGCGCCCTTCGGAGCGGGCGACGTCACGGTTTCTCTCGTTAACTGGACGGAGCGTTCGATATACTCCCCGACCAGCGACTCAAGCTTCGCGCGCGTGAGTTTCATAAGGAAATGTTTCGGTCCGCTCGCGTCGGAGGTGATGTACGGCAGATTCACTTCCGTCTCAATCGCTGTGGAGAGTTCGTGCTTCGCCTTTTCTACCGCTTCCTTCAGGCGCTGGAGCGCGAGCGGGTCCTTGGAGATGTCTATCCCTTCCTGCTTCCGATATTCCTCCACGAGATATTCCTGAATTTTCTTGTCGAAATCGTCGCCTCCGAGATGCGTATCGCCGCCGGTCGCTTTCACTTCCACGGTATTATCCCCCACTTCCAGCACCGAAATATCGAACGTGCCGCCCCCAAAGTCGTACACAACAATCTTCTCGCTTTTCTGCTTGTTCAGCCCATAGGCGAGCGCCGCCGCTGTCGGTTCATTCAAAATGCGGCGCACCTTGAGGCCCGCGATTTCTCCCGCGTTTTTGGTCGCCTGCCGCTGTGAGTCGTCGAAGTACGCGGGGACGGTGATGACCGCTTCGTCGATTTTCTCGCCCAGCCGCGCTTCGGCGTCCGCTTTCAACTTGCTAAGGATGAATGCCGAGATTTCCTCCGGCGAATACCACTTCTCTCCCATCTTCACCTCGACGCCCCCGGTCGCACTTGCCTGCACCTCGTACGGGAGCCATGCCTTGTCCCGCTCTACCTCGGGGTCGGTGAACTTGCGCCCGATGAGGCGCTTCACCGAGAAAATCGTGTTTTTCGGGTTCGTGACGGACTGCCGCTTCGCGAGGAGTCCCACAAGCCGCTCGTGCGACTTGCTCTCCGTGACAACCGACGGCGTCGTGCGGTTCCCCTCCGCGTTTTCCAAAATGCGCGGATCGCCGCCCTCCGTAATCGCCACGGCGGAGTTTGTGGTTCCCAAATCGATACCCAATATTTTGCTCATAGATTTCAGTTGTTAGTTTTTGGTTGTTGGCTTTTCGTTTTCGACATCTTCCGATTTCGTTTCCCCGGGAGGCCGGTCTTCTTTCCGCTTCGCCACCACTACCTGAGCCGGGCGCAGTAATCTTTCCCTTTGCGCGTATCCCGGCCGCGCGACATTCATAATGGTCCCCTCCTCACCGCCCGCTTCAACCGCAATCGCTTCGTGGAAGCGGGGGTCGAACGGTTCCCCGACGCGGGGAGCGAGTTCGGCGACATCGTGGCGCTTGAGGAGGTCGGACAATTGCTTTCGGATAAGTTCGATTCCTTCCCGCGGAATATCCGCATCCGGTGCGCGCAAGCTCTCATCGAGTCCATCCGCGACGCTCACGAGCTCTCCGATAACTTCCGCCTCTCCCCGCTCGTACGCTTGCTTCAGCCGCTCGCTTTCCTCCCGCTTGTAATTGAGCAAATCCGCTTTCGCGCGCTTCCAACCGTTCAGATATTCCTCCCGCTCCCGCTTGCACGTTTCCAAATTTTCTTTTTCTTCGTTCATGTGTAGCTAAAACTTTTCAGGAGTTTCAGTATCTCGCCGTAGTCCATCCTCGTCGGTCCGACGACCATGATGCAGTAGTGCTGTTTGTTGATCTCCGCCCGGTCGGCGACGACCGAGAGCGCGTCGCTCTCGACCAAATCGTTGCGCCCCACGAGGACGAGCGGCCACTCGTCCTCATCCCACCGTCTCCACCGCGCCAGGCGACTTGGGAGGAGCTCGACGCTCCGAAGCACACCGAGCACGTCTTCCTTGCCCGCAAACGCATCCGACGCGCAGAGTTCCTCCAGCCCGCTGTCATAGAAAAGTTTTCGTGCCGTATCGTATACGGCGCTCACCATATGTAACTCTTTCGAAAGGTGCTGCACCGCTTCCTCGAACGAACCGCGTGCCATGAGCGAGCGGACATCTCCCGCGGTTTTCCGCGATGCGCCATTCGGTTGCGGAGTATTCCTCAAACGCTCTATCAAAAACGCGTACCCTTTGTGCGTGGGAACGCGTCCTCCCGATGTATGCAACTGCGTCAGAAACCCTGTGGCGTTCAACATACCCAGTTCCCTCCGCATCATCGCGGGTTTGATGCCAAGCTCGTGCCGCGCGCACAAGCTACCCGAGGTTATCGGCTCCCCCGTTTCTATGTAGTCGTTGATTGCCTGTTCAAGTATCTCCTGCTTCCGCTCACTCAATACCTCTGCCATCGTGCGTCCAGTATAACAAGTAGCAATCTCACCAGTCAAGTGCTAATCCCTCGCGTCAGGGGCATACCACCGAGCTCGTGGCAAACGTGCCGCCATTGCCGATGGTGAGCAGGTAACAGGTGCCGCCCGGACTCTCGAAAACGATTCCCGCACTCGAACTCGAGAACGCGACGTTTTTGCTCGTCTTCAGGCCCGCCGCGGCGACGGGCGCCGTCCCGATGCCCACCCCCCCGTTGAAATAGCCGTTCTGCCACTGGTTCGTCGAGTTGCCGATATTGTACGAATTCGTCGCGTTCGGTATGACATCGGAGTCGAAGGTGGCGGCGGATGCGCGGCTCACGGCGCTCTCGATGGTGCGATAGAATTTCCCTTCCTGCCCCTGCGCCGTGTAGTGAACCGATAAATCGAAACTCACAAAGGCGTAGCCGCTGCCTCCCCCGTACTTTGTCGCCATGAAATTGTCGACGGCGAGCGGCGATGAGGTGAGCGCCAGCGGCGTGCTCGACCCTTCCTGCAGGTACAGGGTCGTGCCGTTCAGGTACACCGTCGTCGGGTCGAGCGTCGAGGAAGCCATGCGGAGCGTGAGCGTGCTCGTCGGCGAGCCGTCCGTCATGTCTATCAAGCTCGAGCTACGCACCAGTTGCCCGATGGTGTCGTTCACAAACGACACTTGCGAGTTGATTTCGTTCATCGAACTCTGTCGCACGTGAATCTTCGTGAAAATCACGAAAATGGAGATAAGGAACGTCGCGCTTCCCACGAAAATCGCGAGATACACCAAGAGTTCTATGAGGGAGAATCCCCTTTGGTTCATATGTTCATTATATACGAAATCCTTCGCTCCGTTCAGGACGACGCGGTTGTGTCATTGAAAATAGATGCGGTTCGGGACGCGAAAGTCGACGTACGACAGCGCATTGAAATCGGGACGTTTCACGAGCGCCGCGATGACATTCGAGAGGTCGTCCGGGACAAAAAGTCGGTCGAAATAGAGCACGGTTCCGTTCTCGAGGTCCGCTTCCCACTCTTCGAGCGCCTCATCGCGCAAACGAAACGCCTTCACCGGCACATTGTTCGCGAGCAAGGCGTTGTATACTTCATCGAAACGCTGAATTTCGTCGGCGCCGAATACCGGTTTGCCGAGTCCAATCGTCGTCGATGCGTTGCTCTGGATGACAAAGTAGAGCTGCCCCTCCGCGACGGGCGCCTGCGCGAAGACGATACCGTTCTTGTCGAATGCGTAACAGCCGGTTGTGCTCGCCGTGCACACGATGCCCGCGAGCTGCCGCTCCGTGACCGACACCTGTACTATCCGCTCTTCCGTGTTCACCGTCACGCTCGACGACGCGATGAGCGGTTCGTTCAGGTTTTCCGCACCCTGCTTCGCGAGCCAAAACAACACATGGTCGTCTCCCAGGAGCGACCATACGTTCGGCTTCGCCGCAAGCGTTCCGATAAGCGCTTCTTTCACCTCATCCGCGCTCACGAGCTTGTTCCCCGAGACGGAAATGCCCGCGATGCGGAGGAACGGCGCGGCGTTCAAGCCGTAGACGGCGCCGCCCAAAACGACGATGACGGCGATGATGATAAGGTAAACGCGGAAACGCATGTCACGTTATTTCTTCTTTTCCCACGTACCCCCGCAGCGCGTCGGGTACCCGTATCGTCCCCTCCTTCGTCTGATAATTTTCGATAATTGCGATAATTATACGACCGATGGCGAAACCGGTTGCGTTCAGTGTATGCGCGAAACGGAGTTTCCCATCCGCCGCTCTCACTCTCGCATTGATGCCGCGCGCCTGAAAATCGGTCGTGTTCGATGCGGAATGGGTTTCCCGATACATCCCCTGACCGGGGAGCCAGCTTTCCACATCGTATTGCCGCGCATCCCCCCACGTCATATCTCCCGTGCATTTGTGAACGACCCGGTACGGTATCCCGAGTTTCTGCATCAGTGTCTCCTGGAGCAATACGAGGAAGCGGTGCTCCTCTTCCGATTGTTCCGGCATCGTGAACGAATACAATTCCACCTTGTCAAATTGGTGTACCCGCAGGATTCCTTTCGTATCCCTGCCGTACGAGCCGGCTTCCCGCCGGAAGGCGGTGGAAAAACCGATATACCGTTTCGGAAGTTCCCGCTCTTCTAAGACATCGTTCATATGGAGCGGTCCCAGCGTGTGTTCCGCGCTCCCCACGAGATACAAGTCGTCCTCGCATACATAGAACGCATCGTGTTCATCAAGGAATTTCCCCTTCCCCATCCCCCGCATCACGGACGGTTTCACCATGACCGGCGGCACGACCGGCGTGAAGCCCCGCTGCAGCGCCTCGTCCAGTGCGAGTTTGACGAGCGCGAATTCCAGAAGCACCGCATCGCCGAGCAAGTACCCGAACCTGCTGCCGGCGACTTCGCCCGCCCGTCTCACATCTATGATGCCGAGCGTCTCGGCGAGCGCGAGATACTCCTTCGGCTCAAAGTCGAATTTCGTCCGTTCGCCTACTTCGCGCACCACGACGTTCGCCGATTCGTCCTGGCCAACCGGCACATCGTCGAAGGGAATGTTGGGAAGTTCCTGCAGCTCGCTGTCCCGTTTTTCTTTCAGCTCGCGTTCCTGCTTCTCGAACTCTTTCACGCGCGCTTTGAGCGTGCTTGCCTCCGCGCTTTTCCCTCCCGACACCTTTTTCTGTTGCAGGCGGGCGTCGTCCAGTTCCTTCGTCACTGTCCGCCATGCCGTATCTGTCTCGAGGACGCGGGCAACGAGCTCCGGGGCGACATTTTTGCTCGCCACACCCTGTTTTATTTTTTCGGGATTTTCCCGTATGAGATTGATGTCAAGCATAAGAACAGTTGCTCGTTGTTAGTTTTGAGTGGTTAGTTTTCGGAACCGGGTTTCATCAATGGGAAAACCGTTGCCTCGCGCACGGGGCGGTCGGCAAGCAGTGCGAAGAGCCGTTCCGACATGCCGAATCCCGCCGCGGGTGGCATCCCATATTCCAGCGCTTCCAAGAAATCTTCGTCGAAGCGCTCCGCTTCCTCGTCACCCCGTTTCCGGAGTTGCGCCTGTTCCTCGAATCGTTCGCGTTCCTCGAGCGGGTCGTTCAACTCGGAGAACCCCTTCCCCAGCTCGCTCCCCGCGGCGACAATTTGGAAACGCTCCGCCTTTTCCGGTTCCTCGGCATGCCGTTTCGCGAGCGGCTCCAGTATGAGCGGCGGGTGCACCAGAAATATCGGCTGCTGCAACGTTGGTCGCACTTCGCTCTTGTAGATGGCATCAATAAGTTTCCCCAAACCGTACTCGCGTTTCACGGGTATGCCATGTCCCTTCGCGTATGCGGCGAGTTCCCGCTCGTTCGTCAGCGAGAGGTCTATGCCCGTTTTTTTCTTGAACACGTTGTAGTATTCGACGCGCGGCCACGCTCCGCTCCATTTGACTTTTGTCCCCCGCATCGTGAGCGAGAGCGTCCCGAACGTGTCCTTGATAACCCGCTGGTAGAGCCGCTCCACGAATTTCATCATATCGCGGTAATCCCAGTATGCGGCGTAGCACTCCATCTGCGTGTAGTCCTGCAAATGTTCCCAGTCGATGCCTTCGTTGCGGAATATTCTCCCGACTTCGAATACCCGCTCGATGCCGCCGACGAGCATTTTCTTGAGCGGCAGTTCCAGCGATATCCGGAGGTACATATCCTCATTGAGCGCGTTGTGGTGCGTCACGAACGGCTCCGCTTCCGCGCCGCCCGGGATTGGTTCCAGCACCGGCATCATCACCTCGAGGAAATGTTCTTCCTCCAGGGTGCGGCGTATTGAATTCCAAAACACTGCCTTTTGTTCGAAGAGGCGGCGCTCCTCGGGGTTTACCAGTATATCGAGGTAGCGCTTCCGCAGGCGCGTCTCCGTGTTTTCGAGACCGCCCCACCCCATAGGAAGCGGACGCAAACTTTTTGCGACGATGCGGGCCTCCCGTACAGCGACGCTCCGTTCTCCCCGTTTCGTCGTGAGCGGCAATCCCCGCACCTCCAGGAAATCTCCGCGGTCAAGCGTTTCTTTGAGCAGGGGGAATTCCTTCGTTCCTTCCCGTTGCAAGACGGCCTGAATGCCGCCGCTCTCGTCGCGCAAATCTACGAACACGATTTTCCCCTGGTCACGGATGCTCCACACCCGTCCCACCAGCGAAACCGGTTTCTTTTTTTTTACGAACGCCGAGAATGAATCGCGGAACATCCCGATGCCCGCGTCTCGCTTCACCCGAGCGGGATACAATTCGTGCGATTCCTCATACGCATGCAATTTCTTGATTCGCTCGTTTCTCAACGTCTCGCCGGGCATCGCTAGGAAATGTCGATAATGGAGTAATGGACTTCGCCCTTCGGCGTCTTGAGTTTCACCTCGTCACCGACCCGTTTGCCGATTAAGAGTTTCCCCAGTGACGACTCGTTCGAGATGCTGCCTTTCCGCGGGTCGGCCTCGTCCGAGCCGACGATGGTATATGTTTTCTCGTCGCCATTCTTCCGCAACACCACCTGCGAACCCATACTCACCGTTTCCTTATGTGCCGATTTGCGTATGATTTCCGCCTGCCGCAACACTTCGGTCAAGTGTTCTATTTTTTGCTCGAGCCATGCTTGGGAATTCCTCGCCTCTTGGTATTCCGAATTTTCGGAGAGGTCTCCCAACTGTTTCGCCTCCTTGAGACGTTTCGCAATCTCTTTCCGTCCCTTGCTTTCTAAGCGTTCGAGCTCACGTTTGAGCTCTTCGTATCTGTCTTTTGAGATATACATCGGTTCATTTGATACGGTTATTATAGTACCACAGGAGCACATCGTGTGCTACCGGCACCACGTTTTCTCCCCCCTCCTGGGCGCCCTCTATCATGAACATAAAGACGATTTTCGGGTCATGATAGGGTGCATAACCGACCGTAAAAGCGTTCAAAGAGACGGTTCCGACCTGCGCCGAACCGGTCTTCGCCGCCACTTCGAAGGGCAGAAAACTCAAGAGGTATGCGGTTCCCTTGGGCGACGTCACCGCCTGCCGCATGCCTTCCTGGACGACTGTCAAGTCGTCCGACTGCAGCGGGATGTGCTGCAGCAGCTTTTCCGGCACCTCCTGGTTAAGCCGCGGCACATAGAGGTCCCCGCCGTTCGCGATGGCGCTCACGTAATTCGCAAGTTCGATGGGCGTTACGACGAATGCCCCCTGCCCGATGGTCACATGATATGTGTCGCCGACGCGCCAGATGCCTCCGCCCGAGGCCTCCTGCCACACGGGGCTCGGGAGGAATCCCTTTCCTTCCGACGGTAAGTCAATGCCCGTCGGTTTATCAAGATCAAAGGTCTGCCACCACGTGCGCAACCGGTCTATCCCCAACCCCGTCTGGTCTCCGTAGCCGCCGCCCACGATGTAGAAGTACACGTCGCTCGATTGCGCGATCGCGCTCCTCATGTCAACCCATCCCTGCGGCTTCCAGTCGTGAAATACCGAGGGTTGGTCCGGATGATACGGGTTCGGCACGGTGAGCGCTCCGCTCGAGAAAAATTGTTTTGCCGGAGAGAGGACGTGCTCTTCGAGCGCCGCGAGCGCGACGAGCGGTTTAATGGTCGAGCCGGGACTGTACGTGCCGCTCACCGCTCGGTCGAAGAGCGGCTGGTCAGCCGCGCTAAGATACGCGGGAATATCGTTCACATCAAAGCTCGGCAAGGAAACCAGCGCGCGCACCGCGCCCCCTTGCGCATCGAGTACGATGCCGACGCCGCCCTTGGCATCCAGCGATTTGATTTGGTCGCTCAACCGTGTGTAGACATACTCTTGCAGCTCTTTATCGATGAAGGTATAGAGCGGTTGTCCTTGTTGCGGTTCCACCCGATACGACGTTCCCTGCGCCTGCTGCCGCGCATCGAGAATCGTCCGCGTGATTCCCTTCACGCCGCGGAGCGTGCTGTCGTATTCTGCTTCGAGACCCGATTTCCCCACTTCGTCTTCGGGAGACAGATTTTCGTCCGCATTCAAATCGTGCTCGTCCGCAAGACCGACGTAGCCGAGCACGTGGCTGAACGCGAACGGGTCAACCGGCACTCTCGTGAAACCCGACGATATCTCGAATCCGGGAATGTTCTGCGCCGTGAGCTCGACAAGCTCGTCGTGCGAGATGTCCCGCGCGATGAGGAGCCGACCCAGTCGCCAATCGTGCTGTTTGATTTGCGTGATGATGTCTTCCGGTTTGAGTCCCAGGATAGCTCCGGCGCTCGAGAGCGCTTTCATGAGCTCTGTCCCGTCCTGCGGAAGCGTCCGGAGAGAAATGAAGATGTCCGCAGAGACCCGGTTCGTGACGAGCGGTTCGCCATGCTCGTCGTAAATGATTCCCCGCGGCGCCGCCGTCGTTTTCTCATACGTCATGTTCGCGTGCGCGCTCCGTGCATACGTGCTGCCATGCACTACGTTGATGAGAAAGAGTTGTACGCTTACCCCGACGAGCACGATGAGCGCGAATGCGCCGAAAGCGTAGAGCGCCCCCCGCTGCATCGGAATTTCGAGGAGTTCGTCCTCGACCGCCTTGTCCTGCAGGATTTCTTCAATCTCCGGTTTTCTTCCAGACATATTGCAGTACGATAACCATCGCGCTATTCAGCAGCACCTCGAGCCCTATTTCTTTAAATACTACCGGTACCCCGATTGTAAGGGACGATACGACGTCATAGCCAATCGTTCCCGCGACGATCAAGCCCACCCCCGCGCCGTAATAATAATTCTGAAACACCCGTGCCACGATGCCGAGCGCTCCGATGATGGCAAGCGATAGGGCGAGCTCCTGCAGCCAGAGGAAGCGGGAAAGCACGAATGTCATGCCGAGCGCAGCGGCAGCTCCTCCGAACCACAGCCACCGCCCCCGCTTCAGGTACATGAACCCGATGACGGAAGCGACGAGCATGAAATTGGGTTCGATGTTCCCGAACCGCAGGGCGTTCCCATACTGAAGCGCCGCGCACACCGCATACACGAAGAAGGCAACGCCAAGGGTCATGGGAAATTCGTTCTTACGAGCACGCTCGTCAAATCCCCTTCCTGATACGGCACGGACACGCTCGCGCTTTCCCACACGGTTTCGCCGTTTCCCTCTACTGCATCGACGGAACCGATTGGCGCATAGAGCGGCAAGAGCGGTGATACACTCACCACGCTGTCTCCCGGCGCGATTCCGGCATTCTCCGGTATGAGCGAAAGTTGCGGTGCCGCGCCGCCCGAGAGGACTGCTTTCACCCCTTTTGTCCCGATTGCCACGCTGCTCTTCCATGCGGCGTCGAAAATGGTCTGCACTTCCGCCGTACTCGCGTGCACTTTTATGACTACGCCGACTGCGAATCCGCTCTCCGAGAGCACCGGCATTCCTACAGCGATGTGCTCGTCGCTTCCCTTGTCGAGCACCAAGAGTTCCTGATTATTCCACGGGTACTCCGCGTACACCCCCGCACGTATCGAGGTACTGTGCGTATCATCCGCGCAGAACTGCGCCTTGAGCAGTTCCACCTGCGCCGTAAGATTCTTATTCTCCTCCGCGAGCGTTGCAAGCGTCTCGTCGCCGTACCCAAGCGTCCGTGCGTGTTGCCGATAGAGGTATGAAAACAAAAAACCGCCCCCGATGAGGATAATCGTAAAGGCGATGCTCGCGAAAGATTTCATCGTTCCTATGCATCACTCACCCGGGCGGGACCCTCGAGCGATTCCCGATATTTTTCAAAATGCTCCGCCGCCACACCCGAGCCCCTCACCACGGCCGTGAGCGGCTCTTCCATAATCTGGACTTTGATGCCCGCATTGCGTTCCAGGAAGTCGCCGATGCCGGAAAGCAGGCTTCCCCCGCCGCAGAGGTAGCATCCGTTTTTGTAAATGTCCCCGACGAGTTCCGGCGGCGTCGTTTCGATAAGACCCTTCATCGTCTCGATGATTTTCCTGAGCGACGGCATAATCCACTCCCGCACCGACGAGTCCTTCACGGTTTCCTCGCGCGGCAAGCCGGTCGCCGTGTCCCTCCCCCGTATCGATATTTCCTTGCGTTCCCCGTTGTTTGGCCGCGCACTGCCGACGTGCAGCTTGATGAATTCCGCCGTCGGCTCCCCGATCTCGAGCCGCAGCGAATCCCGCACCCCTTTCTCGATATCCGCATTGATGCGGCTGCCACCGATCTTCATGCGCCGCGACATCACGATGCCGCCCATCGAAATCACCGCCATATCGACGGAACCGGCTCCCATGTCCATGATGAGGTGCGCCGACGGCTCATATACTTCCAGGTGGCTTGAAAGCGCGGCTGCCAAGGGCTGCGGCAGGAGATGCACCTGGTGCGCTCCCGTTTCCCTGAAGAGGTCGACAACGGATTTGCGCTCCACTTCGGTGAGATTCGTAGGAATTGTCACGATTGCATCCGTAATGAACGACCACGGCATGTCCTCGTGGTTCATCAGGGTACGTACCATCTCTTTCGCCATGTCGAAATCAGCGATGACGCCGTTCATCACAGGGCGCATCGCAGTGATATGCGATGGCGTGCGGTCGAGCATCTCCTTCGCGCGCGCGCCGACCGCCACGACGCGGCTTGTCCGATTGTTAAACGCAACCATCGAGGGTTGGTCGATAATGACGCCTTTCCCCTTCAGGTATATCCGGACATTGTCCGTGCCGAAATCTATGCCGAGGATTTTCTTATAGAGCATTGCTGTATGAGTTCCTTAATGGTTACTAGTTCCGCTTTTTCTTCGTTCCGCCGCTTGAGTTCCAGTTTTCCCTCGCCGATCGTCTTCTCACTTACCACCGCCCGATATGGTGTCCCGATAAGGTCGGCTTCCGCAAACTTTTCTCCGGGAGAGAGTGCTCGGTCGTCGTAGAGCGTCTCCACGCCCGCCTCGAGAAGCTCTTTATACCATCCTTCCGCCTGCTTCGCTACCCTGCCGTCTCCGAGTGGGAGAAGGTGGACGGTGAACGGCGCAACTGCCTCGGGCCACACGATGCCTTTCTCGTCGTTCCGCGCTTCCACGACTGCGCCCATGAGGCGGTCGAGACCGATGCCGTAGCATCCCATCACGATATTTCTTTCTTTCCCGTTTCCGTCTTTCACTGTGAACCCGAAGGGGACCGAATACTTCGTCTTGAGTTTGAAAATGTTCCCGACCTCGATCGCCTTTTCCTCCTTGAGTTTCGTGCCACCGCACTCCGGGCACGTCGGTGCGTCACCTGCAATTTCCTTGTTCACGCCGAGCTTGCACTGTTCGCAGAGGTATATTGTGTCTTCTCCTGCGTCTGTCAGCATCTGGAATTCATGGGAATACTTCGAGAACGTCCCTCCTGAGGCGAAGGTCAGGTACGTCCGATTCCCTATCCCCACCCGCTTGAAAATTGTCCGATATGCATTTTTGACTGTCTCGTAGTACGCGTCGAGGTCTTCGTCGCTCACGTGAAACGAATACAAATCCTTCATCGTGAACTCTCTCCCCCGCAAGAGCCCAGATTTCACCCGCACTTCGTCGCGGAATTTCGTCTGTATCTGGTAGACGTAAACGGGAAAGTCCTTGTACGAAAGGTTTTGACGCTGCACTAACGGGACGACGACCTCCTCATGCGTGGGGCCTAGGACGTAGTCCGTCTTCGTGTAATGACTCGTGAAGCGGAAGAGTGTGTCATACTCGTCCCACCGCTTTGTCGTTTCCCAGTTCGCTCTCGGCTGGAGCGCCGGCATCTTGATTTCCGTGCCGCCGATGTCCTCCATCTCCTCGCGGATAATGCGCTCGATGTTCCTCATCACCCGCATGCCCAGGGGCAGGAACGAGTACACTCCCGCCATGAGTTTCTCGACGAAGCCCGCCCGGATGAGCAGCTGGGCGTTCACTGACACCTCGTCTTTCGGGAACTCCCTGCGTGCGCGGGTAAAGAGTTCGCTCTGTTTCAGGCCAGTGGCTTCGCGTGGCATTGCCTCAACTATACCAGTCCCCGCGCGGGAATTCAAAGCTGCCGTTCCGGACATAGTATACTTAAAGTATGGAAGTCCGACTTCATTCATTAATGAAGGAAGTCGGACTTCATTCACTTAGGACTTCATTCACTTAAGCGGACTCCGCTCGTGGAAATACTGGCGTTTGTCTTAATGCCGAATCATTATCATCTCCTGATTCGTCAGGTTGTAGACAGGAGTAGTTT
>CAZAZV010000004.1:0-49665 GCA_964489845.1 uncultured Candidatus Saccharibacteria bacterium | reverse complement strand
AAGACAAAAGCGTCCCTGCATGCAGGGACGCTTTTGTCTTTCCTCATTGCTTGAGGAATGGCATCATTGACACCGTGACGTTCTTGTGGTTGTATCTACCCCAGTTCTCTTACAGGAGGTTGTCTATGGGAATTATGGGCAAACCCGTGACGGGGAAATCGGTTACTGAATGCCTGAATTTAAGTGAAGTGTTTCTCGAGTCGCTCCCCGCATTCGGCGGGGCGTACCTGCGGCACATCTATGAAATACTGAGGCAGGTTTTGCGGAAGCGCATTCCGCTCGTCATCGCCTGCGCCGGACCCATCACCGTTTCGGACCAGCACCGCGCGTGGCTCATCCCGCTCATCAGAGCGGCACAGACGGCGTATCTCACGGTTACCGACGCAATCTGCTATCACGATGGGCATGACGCGCTCCGCGCGACGGACAAGCGCCCCATTCGCGAAGTTCCGCTTTTCGGCGACGACGCCAAGCTTCGCGAAGAAGGCATTATCCGAGTGACCGACACCGGATTCGAGGAGCAGGTACTCTTCGACCAGGACATCGTGCTCACGGAGATACTCCGGCGGAAGGAGTTCCAGCGGCGAATGACGACGACCGAGCGCAATTTTCTCCTCGGCTGCTGTTATGCCGAGCGGGAACGCGCGCGCGGCGTCGCTCCCGGACTTTTGAGCACATGCGCCGAGCTGCAGATACCGGTTTTCGTTGGCGCTCCCGCCGACGGCAGCGTCTTCATCAATTCGATGAAGCTCTGGGTACTCGCTCGGCTCGGGTTTCTGACGCACCGGTTCGAGTATGACCTGCACGAGGACGTATTCGAATCGTGCGCGTACCACTACTGGGGACTTTTCGATTCGGAAGCGAAATCGTTCGCGATTCTCATCCTCGGCGGCGGCGTGCCGAAGAACTACTCGCTCCAGCCGGAGCCGACGCTCTCGCAAATCCTCTTCATGAAGCACATCCGGGGATATGACTACGATGCGCAAATCGTTTCGGCGCCGGTTACCGATGGCAGTTTGTCGTCGTGTTTTCCGTCGGAAGCGGTTTCGTGGGGCAAGATCAATCCCGAGACGTACGCGACGCAGACGACGAGCATGCAGGGTGACTATTCGTCCTACATGCCCTTCATCGTTCGCGCGCTCTTCGAGGAGGGCTTGCTCGGCGAATCGCCCGAGCCGCTCCGCCTGTACGCTGCGCGCGAGGCGTTGAAGCGGCGGCTCTTCGCGCGGCTTGAGCGCGACGGAGAGGCGATGGAGAAAGTCGTGAACACCCTGTCGCTTCCGCCGGTCCTCGCGACAACCTGACACATAAGCGCCCTACCCATGCGGTAGCGGCGCTTTATTTTTTATTGACCTATCATTTTTTTTGTGTTATTATCGACTTAGTTGATTGAAAATGTATTCCTCAAGACGGGCGGATATGCGGGTTTCTTGTGCGAGAACACAAGAAAGGGAGTGTCTCATGGCGTATGACTATATGGTGTGTACCTGCAGGAGATGCGGGATAAGATTTACAACCAGTAGAGATGTCGGCATGTTTGGCTACGACTTTTCTATGGGTCTTTTTCACGCTGATCCAGTCGCTACAGCACCCGGCTTTTGCGATGATTGCAGGAAGTATCGCGCGCGGGCGATAGAGAAGGCAAGGGCAGCAGCTCAAAGAGTTTTCGAACGCAGCGGCAAGGATAGACAGGATTGCAGTAAATGCGACGGAACCGGCTCAATCAGTGGCATAACCTGCCCCGAGTGCGAGGGGCAGGGATGGATACCCGTAGACCTCTTTCCTCATTATCGGACCAACCTTGGAACGGGCGGATTCGATGACGTAAGTTTCGAGGACTACAAGGAGTATCTCCCGGCTGATTTCGATGAGAGTTACTCGCGGTATCATTACTGATGCCTACAATCCGTTGACGTCTTGGGAGAAGCAGGGCCTGGCGTTGCCAGCCCTGTTTTATTTTCGTCACGTCCTATCTCCGCGTTATAATAATTTCTGTGAAACGTATTTTTATTTTCCTCGCGCTCGTCGCCGCGTGCGGCGCATTCGCGCTGCCCGTCTCCGCGCACGAAGCGTACGTGCTCCCCGCGCAGGAGTTCCAGCAAGGGTTGCAGACGTACTCGCCGCACCCCTTCGCGCCGCTCGTCGACCCCGCGCACCTCAATACCTTTCTCCTCATCGGCGGCCTTGTCGCGCTCTCGTTCGTACTCGTTTTCCTTTGGGCGACGACGCCGCTCGCGGAGATTGTGGATGCGTTTATACGGCGCATCGCCGTCGTCGGGCCGCTCATCATCCGCCTCGCCATAAGCGCCTCCTTTTTCTACGCCGCGCTCGGTAACGTGATTCTCGGTCCCGAGCTTCCGCTCTCGCAGCTGCCCTTCGGTCCGGTGATACAACTCCTGCTTTTCGTCATCGCGCTCATGGTGCTCACGGGGACGCTCACCGAGGCCGCTGCCGCTGTCGGCATTATCCTGTATTTCTATGCAAGCGCCCATTTCGGCGTGTATATGCTCACGTATACGAACTATCTCGGCGAGCTTATCGTCCTCTTCCTTTTCGGCTCGCGGTTCCTTTCGTTCGACAAACTCTTTTTCGGCGAGCGGCGGTGGTGGAGGGGGGCGGAGGGGAAACGATTTCTCGAGACGCCGATCGTCCGCATCCTCTACGGTGTCGCGCTTATCTACGCCGGCTACACCATCAAGTTCCTGCACCAATCACTCACCATCGCGGTGTACAACCAGTACCATCTCCAGGATTTCTTCCATACCACCGCCGGCTTTATCGCGGCGGGAGCGGGTGTCTCCGAGATTCTCATCGGGCTTTTCATCCTCATCGGGTTCTGCATGCGGTGGACGATTCTCATCTCGCTCGCCTTCATCACGCTCTCGATTCTGTATTTCCGCGAGCTCTTGTGGCCGCACTTCATGCTCTACGGCATTTCGTTCTCACTTCTCTTGAACGCCAAAGACCACTACACGCTCGACGCGCGCATCGTGCCGTGGCTCAAGGGGCTCTTTCGCCGTCAGTCGTAGGAGACGGTGACGACGTCGTTCGGGTGGAGAAATGTCTGTGCGCCCGTCGTGACTGCCGTGCCGTTTACTGACACGCTCACGCCGTGCCCGTTGCCGATAGGGTGCCCCATGAAATCAGTCGCGGTGAATTGCTTGTGCCAGACGTCGAAGAATTCTCCGAGCGTGAACTGTTCCGTCGCGCTGTTGCTCCGCACGTTCACCGTGCCGCTCCCGTCATCCGTATGGATTTCGCGGATGCATTTCCCCGGGTCGTGGCCGATGGAAGCGCCGAGCGGGACGTTTACGCCGTTTACCGTGAGTTGCAGGCGGAACGCGAAGGTTTGCGCTATCGACTCGGTCGAATCGACACATGAGACGACGGGGAGACCGAAGTACCCCGTCGCGTCCTGGGCGCGCGTCCAGAACCATATGGCGAGCGCGATGACCGCGAGGAACGGAATCGTGATGAGCAATCTTCTTCCTTTCATGATAGTTTCATTATAGCTACAATGAATGGTATGGAAATATTCGTGAGTGCGCGTTTCGCGTGGGTGTGGCTCGCCGTCCGCCTCTACGTCGCTTATGAGTGGCTCGCGGCGGGATGGGAGAAGCTGCATAGCCCCGCGTGGGTGGGAAGCAGCGCCGGGACGGCCATCCACGGATTTCTTACGAGTGCGCTCACGAAAGCGGCGGGGGCTCATCCAGACGTGTCGGGCTGGTACGCGTACTTCATACAGCACGTCGCGCTCGTGCATCCGGTCGCGATTTCATACCTCGTTACGTTCGGCGAGCTCGCGGTTGGCGTCGCACTCGTCCTCGGGCTTTTCACGAGCATCGCGGCATTCTTTGGCGCGTTTATGAACCTGAACTACCTTTTCGCCGGGACCGTGAGTGTGAATCCCATTCTCCTCGTCCTCCAGGTGCTTCTCCTCGTCGCGGGGCACGGCGCCGGACGCCTTGGTCTCGACCGTTTCATCTTCAAACGGTACCGCTCCGCGGCGTGAAATAATTTCCGCCTGCCCGATGTATTAGAAGTGTCAAAGGTCAAAGACACAAACTTTTATGCGCGTTCTTATGAAGCAAGAGATAAAGCATACGGTGGTGTTCGCCGTGGGGAGCGTTGCTATCGTGGGATTCCTCGTCTTCAGCGCCGTGGCGAGCGCGGCGGGACCGACGAATGTGGGCGGCAAGGGCACTCATTGGGCGTTCGGTCGCGGGGGCATGCATGGGGTGTTCGGGACGGTGTCAGCCATAAGCGGCACGACGCTCACGCTCGCGAGTAGGGGCTTCGGTCCGAATGCGACGGCGACGACGTATACGGTTGACGCCTCGAAGGCGACCGTTTTGAAGAACAACGCAACCTCGACGCTTGCCGCGGTTGCGGTGGGCGACACGGTCGCGGTGCAGGGAACGGTGAGCGGCACGGCGGTTTCGGCGACGACGATTCGCGACGGCATGCCGCAGCGGCCCATGGGCGACCGGGGCCGGGCAACCTCGACGTGGCAGGGGTGGCAGGCGAACCCCGCGTTCCAGGGGAACGGGCAGCCAGTCGTAGGCGGTACGGTGAAAGCGGTGAGCGGCTCAACCATCACGCTCACGAACGCGAGCAACGCGACGTACACGGTTGACGCTTCGGGCGCGACGGTGACAAGCGGCAACGCGACCTCGACGCTCTCGAGCGTGAAGGTGGGAGACCAGGTCCTCGTGCAGGGGACGGTGACGGGAACGTCCGTCGTCGCCTCATCGGTACACGACCAAACGGCGAAGCCGCTTCCCGGTGAGCCCAAGCGGCGCGGCATCTTCGGAACGATTTTCGGGTTCTTCCAACACCTCTTCGGATTCTAATGCGCGATTCTGCGTGACATAAGAAAGCCGCTCTCTCCAAGGGCGGCTTTCTTTTGCGTTCACCTCCTCTCGGGGGTACGATTTTTAGATGAGTTCCCTTAAGGATACGGAGCCGCTCGCTTCCCGGATACGACCGAAAACCCTCGACGAATTCGTGGGCCAGGAGCACCTCGTGGGCGCGGGGAAGCCACTCCGCATCGCGATTGAAAAGCGGCATCTCTTTTCCTTCATCCTCTGGGGTCCGCCCGGGTGCGGCAAGACGACTTTGGCGAAAATCTACGCGAAGAATCTTGACGCCGCTCTTTCAGAGCTCTCCGCCGTCTCGGCGGGGAAGGATGATGTCAAGCGTATTCTCGGCGCGGGCCCTGTGGGGAACAATCTGTTCGTGAAGCAGGGGAGCGTGAAGCCAAAGATTCTCTTCTTGGACGAGATTCACCGGTTCAACAAGGCCCAGCAGGATTTCCTCCTGCCGTACGTCGAGAGCGGGGCCTTGACCTTAATCGGCGCAACGACGGAAAACCCGTCGTTTGAAGTGATTGCGCCGCTTCTCTCGCGCTGCCGCGTTTTCGTTTTGAACGAGCTCTCCGAAGACGAGATGCGCGCAATTGTCCGCCGGACGAAGCTCAAGATGTCTTCCGACGCGGAGGACTGGCTTATCGGGATGGCGAACGGCGACGCACGTCAGGCGATTACGCTCCTTGAGAACGCGCACGAATTCTACGGCGAGATTACCGTCGAGTCCTTGAAGAACACGCTCCAGTCCAAGTTTCTCCGCTACGACAAGAAGGCGGAGGAGCACTACAACACCATCTCCGCGTTTATCAAATCAATGCGGGCGAGTCAGCCCGACGCCGCCCTCTACTACCTCGCGCGGATGGTGGAGGCGGGGGAGGACCCGAAGTTTATCGCGCGCCGTATGGTCATTTTTGCTTCCGAGGATGTGGGACTCGCCGACCCGAAGGCCCTCTTGGTCGCAGACGACGTGTTCCGCGCTGTGGAAATCATCGGTTACCCGGAGTGCGCAATCAACCTCGCACACGGAGCGAATTATCTCGCTTTGGCTCCCAAGAGCCGGGCGTCGTATAACGCGTACTTCGCGGCCGTAGACGACGTGAAAAAGCACGGAAACCTGCCCATACCTCTCAAAATCCGGAATGCCGTCACGAAACTGATGCGCGAGCTCCGCTACGGCGAGGGCTATGAGCGCTACACCCGGGACGACCTCCTCCCGGACGAGCTCCGAGGACGGAAGTACCTGGAGGATAAATAGAAATTATCCACAGCTGTGGTATTGTACCTGACCATTTGGTCGGGTATTATTAGTTGTATGGAAAGTGTGGTAACTGAGCGACAAGCGGAGCTTTTGACACTTATTTATCGGCACGTGAGCAGTACTGGTTTTCCTCCGACACTTCAGGAGATGAGGGGTGAGCTTGATGTGGTATCCAATCAATCAGTATTGGAGCTTCTGGAGAAGCTCGAAAAAGTTGGAGCGATTAGGAGACAAGAGGCTCAAGCGCGGGGAATCCAGATACTGCCGCTTGGATATAAATTGCTTGATAAGCGGCCGCTCGCGCCGTTTCTTGGCGTGACGAGCGCCGGTAGTCCGATTGAAGCGATTGAGCAAGCGGGAATGTGGCAGCAAGTTTCTCATGAGGTTGCGAGGTTCAGGGACAATGTTTTCCTCCTCAAAATTTCGGGTGACTCGATGATTAATGCCGGTATTGCCGACGGTGATGTGGTGCTCGTGAAAGATGAGAAAGAATTTATTTCGGGTGACATTGTTCTCGCGCATTGTGAGGGGAACGCGACCGTGAAACGTTTTATGTCGGAAGATAAACCACCGTACGTTTATCTCAAACCGGAAAATCCCAACTATGAAAATATTCTCTTTACAGAAGAGACACGTTTAGCCGGTAAGGTTGTCGCGGTGTTGAATAATGAGCAGTGGCGGCCGGTGAAATAATATGCCAACGAAGAAACCAAATGTAACAGGCGAGGTAATCGGGAAAGTGTTTCGCGATACCGAAATGGCTTACGGCCTCAAGGAGTTTGAGAGCGTGGATTTTGAAAGCGTGCTCGAAATTATTGAGAAAGAACGCGGCAAGTTTTATATCAAAGATCTCAAATCCGGTAGCTACCGCGTTGTGTTTGACGAGGCGAAGCAGAAAGGGAAGCCGGAAGAAATCATACGCCAGCTGTGGCTCAACAAGTTACACACGGATTATAAGTATCCGTTCGAGCGCATCGAAACGGAGAAAAGTATTCACTTTGGCAGGGAGATTCACGCGAAGGCAGCGGATGTTGTAGTGTACAAGAAAGACAAGATAACGCCGTACATCATTATCGAAGTGAAAAGCCCGACCGAGAAGAAAGGAATTGAACAGTTGAAGAGTTATCTTTCTGCGGAAGGTTCGGAGATAGGTGTGTGGTCAAATGGTATCGATAAGGTTACTCTCTATCGCCCATACCCCCGCGAGTATGAAGCGTTGGCGGCAATCCCGACCGTCGACCAAACCATCGACGATTTGTTCGAGATAAAGAGAACATGGAATGACCTAGCGCCGAAGTTCGACTTCGTGAAAATCGTGAAACGTATTGAGGAACTCGCGCTCGCAGGGTCCGGCGCTAATGTTTTCGAGGAAGCGTTCAAACTTATCTATGCGAAACTTTACGATGAGAAACTGGCGCGGGAGCGGCGCCCCGGGCAGGAAGTGCTTTTCAGGGGTTATAAAGATTCTCAACGGACCTACGATGTCGTGAATGATCTCTTCCGGGAAGCAGTGAAAGAGTGGCCGGATACGTTCGAGCCGTCCGACAGAATCAAATTGACGCCGGCGCGTCTCAACATCTGCGCGCCGCTCATGGAGAATATCCGACTCTTCGAGCTTGGTCAGGGAGAGTACGAGCTTGTTGATCAGGCATTTGAGTACTTAATCGCCGAGGTTTCTAAGGGCAAGAAGGGTCAGTATTTCACGCCACGCCATGTCATCAAGATGTGCGTGAGGATGTTGAATCCCAAGGAGATAGAACACATCATTGATCCCGCGTGCGGCTCTGGCGGTTTCCTCCTCCACACGATGTATCACGTCTGGGATAAGCTTCTCAAGACCGAGGCCGCGCGGAAGGACTACGCGTCGAAATTTCTCTACGGCATTGATTTTGACTACAATATGCGCCGCATATCGCAGGCATTGATGCTCATAGCCGGGGATGGCAAGCATCACATTTTCAAGAGAGATTCCCTTGATGCGCGCGAATGGACGGGAGACGAGGCGGAAGACGCGCGCGTTGCGCTCAAAGGTTTACTGCACCGTTTTGAGAATACCGAGAGCGAGAAGGACAACAGGCTTACATATCGACACCTAGATTTCGATTTACTATTTACCAATCCACCCTTTGCCGGGGAGAATCCGGAGCAGGGCCTCTTGCGCCAGTACGAGCTCGCGCGGAAGGATGGAGGGAAGCTCCGGAATAACATCGAGCGCCACATTCTCTTCATCGAGCGCACGCTCGACATGCTCAAGCCGGGCGGACGGCTTGCCATCGTGCTCCCGCAGGGGGTTCTCAACAACACGAACATGGAATATGTCCGCAAATATCTTTTTAGCAAAGCACGTATACTTGCAGTTGTCGGCTTGCACGGGAACACATTTAAACCGCACACCGGGACGAAAACGAGTGTGCTTTTCCTTGAGAAGTGGGGCGGCGCAGCGGGCGAACCGCAGGAGGATTACCCCATCTTTATGGCTACTTCCAAGAAATCGGGTAAGGATACGTCGGGGGATTATATTTATAAGAAAGACAAAGATGGAAACTATGTTCACGATATGAAAGGCCGGCGAGTGCTGGATCACGATTTGGATGAAATCGCGGATGAGTTTGTGAAATTTACAGAAGAACAAGGATTAAAATTTTAGATTTAGAGGCATACACAATATGTTTGGAAGAATTCCCATGAAGGAAGACGAAACATCATTATTAAGTCTAGCTGATTATAAGAATATCTGGACGAAGTTTTATTTCCTTGATGAGAGCGGGAGTTTGAGCAATCCCAAAGACCCATTCTTTACAGTCGGTTTCATTAAATGTTCTCAACCTTATTATCTTCAGAGCAGGATTGGTTATGAAAGGAATAAGAGGAATTTTCATGATGAAATGAAATTCAACAAGCTTTCAAAAAACAATTTCGGATTTGCTGAATTTGCTCTCGATTCCCTCTTTTCTACCCGAAGTGTTTCATTCTCCTCGTATTCACTTGATAAGCAGGGAGACTATTTCAATCGGGAATTTAGTGGTAATCCATGGAAAGCGTATGAAGATATCTCGATAAGGGTTTTAGAATCAAACATTTCAAAAAATGAAATAATTATTGTTATAGCAGATTATATAACCGTCCCCAGTAACGTGAGGTTTGAAGTTGATGTGAAGCGCAAAATTAATGAGAAATTTGACAGACTGGCGGTGACTGGTGTTGCGCGTTTCGATTCAAAATCAAATGATCTACTACAACTCGCTGACCTTATAGTCGGTGCGATTAACTACGATTTGAAGTTAGCTTCGGACGTTATATTGTCTGGCGATAAATACAAGAGGAGATTTTTGGAGCGCTTTAAGGAAAATATCGGAATGAAAGGTAAGAATCTTTTGGAAGTAGACGGAGGATTTAGAAACTATATGTTTAATATTTTTATAGATAAAGATGCGAGACAGAGGCTTATCTAAACAAATGAAAAAGGGCCATCGTCCGAACGGTCGACGCCCTTTCTCGATACTCGCTTAATCATTGTAACAGCCAGGACGATGTCAAGCAAGTTTCCTGTGGATAACTAAAAGTCTGAGAAATGGGGTAGAAATAAGATAAAACGCACTCGAGATAATTATGAAAAACCTTATCGAAGAATATATTCCTTTTGAGCACGACAATGTCGGTTATATTAATAGTTCTCTCAATTTAGCTCGTCAACAAAGAGAGGGTGGTACGCTTGAGGGAATAATGTCTTCAATAGTCATTTATACTAACCTTGTCGAGTATCTTACGAACAATTTATTAGAGAACTTGCAACAGATGATTTTCTTGCTTTCTTACCGTTATCTCAATGCTGTGGTTTTTGTGAAATCTAAAGGCACCGCGAAGGTGGGAGCACCGAAAACATTGGGACACCTACGTGGTATGTTGAGTGATTATGAGTTTCCAGACAGCTTTTCGTTTTTGGATTTACTACAGAGGTTTAGTGAAACCAGGAATTGGATTTTCCATCGTCTTTTGACTTTATCAAAAGGAGAGATGGATCAAGGGAAGGTCGATAAGCAATTCTCTAACCTACGTGACCTGGCAGAGGAAATTTTAAATAATTACAATTCCATAACTAAGGGTATTACAACCATTTGGCTAACTTTAAAGGCGCGAATCCAACAGGAAACACAATAACAAAATGGGTAAAGATATCGTTTTTCAAACGGTTATTTCTGGTGCTTTAGCCTTCGTTTTTGGTCAAATCATCCAACGGTTCTTCCTCGAGACATTGCAAAACTATAGAGCGACGAGAGGGAAAATCGACAATAAGCTCAAATTTTATGCGAATATAATTGCGAATCCTGGTTTTCCTCCGAAGGAGGAGATTTTTGAGTGTTCAAAAGCACTTAGAGATCTCTCTTGTGAACTAGAAAGTGCTTATAAACAAATCCCACCCCTCATAAGAGATCTAGTGAGACCTCGACGAGCAATCTCAGATTCTGCGGCAAGGCTTATCCGTTTGTCGAATAGTTTATATGAGCGCGAACCTAGAATTGCTCTGGAAAACGACAATGATGCAAAAATTATTAGAGCGAATTTGAACACCCCTTATATATGATTTCCTATTCCATAATCCAGAAATCTCAACTTGAAGGCGCGCACCGGCTTGATGCGGAATATTATCAGCCGGAATATTTAGAGTTTTCAAAAAAATTAGTCAATGTGGGTGAAATACTACTTGGTGAAATAGCTTTTATAACCGATGGGCAACATGGTTATCATGTTATTGATCCTGAGAGCAACATACGACATATCACGGCGAAGAATGTTGTTTCTTGGCTTGTAAATGATAATGATGCGGAAAAGTTATCTAAATTAACCAACGATAGGAACAAGCGTTCTATTCTTGAAGAGGGCGATCTTTTAATATCTACTGCTGGTACGACGGGGGAAATTGGCTTAGTTACCAATGCTATCTTGCCAGCGAATATTGACCAAGACGTTGCAAGAATTCATGTATTAGACCGAAAGAGCCTAAACCCGTACTTTTTGGTGGCATTTCTAAATTCAAAATATGGTCAGTTCCAGCTGTTAAGACAAATAACGGGGCAGATACAGACTCACATTTCTTTAGATAAGCTAAAGAATAATGTTTTTATCCCTATACCGAAGTGGCAGGACGAGATAGTTTTTGTAGTCAGAGAGGCGATTAGGGCCGTAGAGAATTCAACGTCTCTCTACTCCCAAGCCGAGAATCTGCTTTTGGAGGAATTGGGATTGAAAGATTTCAAGAGTGAAGACGATTTATTCAATGTCGTTAATTTGTCCGATGTGAAATCCGCTGGTCGTATGGATGCGGAATATTTCCAGCCGAAGTATGAGAAGTTGGTATTTGCACTGGAAGCAAAAGATGTAAGATTGTTGTCAGAGGTTATAGAAAATGTGCCGGCGCGGTTTATTCCAAAACAAGATGAAACCTACAAGTATGTCGAATTGGCGGATATTAATGTATCGATCGGACTGATTGACGGATTTTCTGAAGTTTTGGGCAAAGAAGCGCCAAGTCGTGCCAAGAGAGTTTTAAGGAGTGGTGATGTTGTTGTTTCCAGTGTTGAAGGATCGCTTGAAAAGGTAGCACTAGCGGAAAAAGAGCAGGAAAAATATCTGGCATCAACGGGATTTTTCCAACTCCGTAGCAAGGAAATCCTGCCGGAAGTTTTGCTGGTTCTAGCGGGAAGCATTGTATTCCAGATGCAACTTGAAAGGATATGTACTGGTACTATTTTAACTGCTGTACCGAAAGGAAATATTGACCAAGTACTGGTGCCAATTCTTCCCAAATCCACCCAGCAGAAAATCGCTGACCTTGTCCGCAAGTCCCACGAATCCCGTAAGAAAGCAAAAGAACTTTTAGAGGAGGTGAAATGCAAGGTCGAGGAGATGATTGAGGATAGTTGTGTTAATAAAAATCAAAATTAACGAAATAGGTTACGCCAATTGTAATTAGGGGAAAATCTATGACTAGGAAATTAGCAAAAGAACGGAGGCTTATTTCTGAGACGGTGAGCTTAAAACGAGATATCGATGAACTGGAAAGCGCGATATATAACCTAGACGAAGAGGACGCCGAGCTTCGTCGCGATAATTTCAAGTCTGCGAGGAACGGGATGATAAGAGCCTGCGTTGTTGAACTCCAATTAGCTATTGAGGATATGCTCAGTGAGATAATCACAGCGAGACTATATCTTTCTAGAATGAAAGCAAGAAGGCGTAGAGTGCCCAGAAGTCTTATTAAAACTGAAACGTTTAAGAAAATACTTAAGAATATCAAAAAGACAGATTTTCGATACAAGCTTGAAATTGCCGAGAGTTTAGTGATTATCAATAACAAAGAATTTAAAAAGTTAGACAAGTTGAGAGAAATAAGGAATAGTTGCGGGCATAATTGGTTTTTAGACAAGAAGGTAATAGTGAGAAGGGGCAAGGGGAGAAAGAGAAGAACGAAGCCCCTTATTGAATACAATGGGAAGAATCTTCTGAATAAAGAGACGTTTTTGCGAGAGTTCCTTCCAGAATATGGTTCGGTTTACCTGAGACTGTTTTTAGTAGTAATGGATTAGTAGCAAGGGTAGATTTGACGTATGCCTCCTCCTATAGTAAAAACAATTCGAGATCTGATTTATTGGGAGTACGCGAAATTGATTTCCGGGAGTGCGTTGCATGACCGCAAGAATTACGGTTTTGTAATGAGCGAGTTTGTTAAGTTGCGGAGCGGGCAGATGCACCCGTCGGCTATCCTGCGCGAGAACAGGCACCTTGTGGAAGGTCCGAATGAATGTGCGTACTGTGGCGGAGTCGAAGGCTTGGAGTGGGAGCATATCATTCCGCGTTCGCTGGGTGGGCCGGATACGATTGATAATCAGGTGCTCGCATGTAGAGCGTGCAATATATCGAAAAGTGATAAATGCTTGTATGTATGGTTTAAGGAGATTTACGGTGCTGACAAGGACTGGAAATACAAAATCCCGCGCATCCCGTGGGGGAAGTATCTGAAGCTTTTATACGAGATACATGAGCAGAGAGGAACGCTGGAGCAGGAGTGTTCGGAGACGGAAGACATTGAATGTATTTTAAGGAAAAGTTGGGGAGATGATTGATGGCTTTCACAACTGGCAGTGGAAAATAAATCTATGAAGATCTTTAATTTTGATGATGAATGGGGGTTCGTTACTACCGAGACGCATAAGAAGAGAGTCGCGAAGGATTTGATGGCAAGAGAAATTTTGTTCGGTCTGCAGATTCTTTTAGGAAAGATGGAAAAGAGAGCGTATCTTGTGCTGAAAAGGATTTATCAAAATGAGTTGAGAGCGACCCAATGAGTTTCTACCGCTTCAGTCCCATACAGAGTAAGGCGAGAAAACCATAAATATGCCGGAGGAGAAGAAGAAAACACGCGCCTACGCTTTTGATTTCGACGGGGTCATAGCACAGTATGACGGCTTTAAAGGGGCCGAACATTCAAACGAACCCGTGAAAGAAGTCGTCGAAGTTATACGGAGATTAAAGGAAGAGGGAAGCAAAGTCATCGTATTCAGCACGCGCGGGAGCGAATTCCTGAAAGCGTACTGCGAGCGTTATGATATTCCGGTTGATTATTTCAACGAGAATCCCGAGTTCGACAATAAGGGCGCCAAGCCGGTTGCATACGTTTATATCGACGACCGGACTGTGTGTTACCGCGGTGAGACGGCTGATGAGCTTTTTGACGAAATTAAGAACTTTAGGGCCTACTGGCAGTAGTGTTGTTGGTGTTGGACACCGATAGATTTCATGACCACGGACAGAATCCAAATCGTAGATGAAAATGATACTGTTATCGGGAGCAAGGAGCGACATGACGTTGACGCCGTGCGGGACATTTATCGCATTACCGGTCTCTGGGTGACGAATAGCAAGGGGGAAGTTTTGATTGCGCAGCGGAAGTTCACCAAAAGCCACGACCCGGGGAAATGGGGCCCCGCCGTTGCCGGGACGGTGGATGAGGGCGAGACGTATGAAGAGAATATGCGCAAAGAGGCTGAGGAGGAACTGGGCATCAAGGACGTGGAGTTTTCTCTCGGCCCGAAGAAGCGGCGGCATGTGCCGTGGAACTATTTCTGCCAGTGGTTTACCGTAACGCTTGACTGGGAGCTGGAGGATTTCAAGATTCAGGAAGCGGAAGTAGAGCAAATCGCCTGGATACCGGCAGATGAACTCGCCCGGGACATGGCGGAGCATCCGGACAAATACATTCCCTCGATGGACGATGCGATAAAAACTTTTATTTGATGAAAACCACCTACATACTTCACGGAGGGTTTACGCCCGGTGGCACAAAGAACGAGGACGACGCGTTCTTCGGGGAGATTTTGAGTCGCGCTCCGCAGGATGCGCGGGTGCTCCTCGTCTATTTCGCCAAAGAGCCGGACCGCATCGCCAAGAACCAGGCGGAGGATATTGAGCAGTTTGAGAGGAACAAAGGCAACAAGACGCTTATGTTTGAGACGGCGACCGAAGCGGAATTTCCGGAGCAGGTGAGGAGTGCCGATATCGTCTATCTTCACGGCGGGTTTTCGGCAAAGCTACTCGAAGAGCTAAAACGGTATCCGAACCTGAAAGAACTTTTCGAGGGGAAAGTCGTCGCGGGTGATTCCGCCGGAGCGAACGTCCTCGCGTCCGTTTTCTACAGCCACCGGGCTAATGAAGTGATGCGGGGATTCGGGCTGGTTCCTGTCAAACTCATCTGCCACTATACCGAGGACTATACAGATAAGCTTGCCGGCATAGAGCCGGGCTTAGAAACCCTCTTCCTTTCGGAATACCAAACCAACGTATTTTAGAGTCGCTCATATTCGATTCCCGAAGTCGGCCACAGTCAATCAAATGAGAATTTTTGTCACCGTGAAGCCGAAGAGTAGTAAAGAAAGCGTCGAGAAAATCGGGGAGCGTGAATATAAAGTAAGCGTGAGCGCGGCGCCGGAGGGCGGGAAAGCGAATCGTGCGGTCGTGAAACTCCTCGCCGACTATTTCCAGGTTTCACTGTCCCGCATCGCCGTCGTCTCGGGGCACGCGTCCAGAAGGAAGGTAGTCGAAATCGCAGACAAATAAAAAGCCCCGTTTGCGTGCGGGGCTTTGCATTTGAGAAACGGCGACCGGTGAGAGTTATTTAAGGTAAGCGTCTGTGGAGTGACACTTGGGGCATCGCACTTCGTACCCGTGATGCCTTTCCCACACGTAGCCGCAATTTTTGCAGACATAGCGGTTTCTTCTTCCTCTCCTCCTCCCGCTCATAAAGATGGTGATGAGGATGATAAGACCGGCGATGACGTAGACCGTTACCATTTATTCACCTCTCTCCTCCAAGGGTTTGCTGCGGTTGAGTAAAACTCAAAATCCGGAGTTTGTCAACTTTTTATTTTGACACTCTCTTCCTTCAATACTACGATTGTTCTCGATACGAGTGCAGTGGTTATACTCTATCGTACCTTGAGAGGAGGTGAAGCGTATGGGACCCACAAAGGTTGCGATTATCGATGCTGGTGAATGGGGAAGTTTGCGTCATGCAAACGGCGACTACAGCGATTTCGTGAAGCATCTCGAGCGAGCAGCCGGTGGCGCCAGGAGATGGGAAGGCAGTACCACCTCGCCGGCTGCGGACGTGAAAGTCGTCGCGAGTGTGGACGAAGCCCGTTCGTGGCTTGGAGGAGATGGTGTCGCCATATTCATTTCGCGCGGCATGGTTCGCGCGGCGAAAGCGTTGGCCTCTGCATACCCACGTATGCACGTCATACTCTTTACCGGTCTCGTGCCGGAGGGGGAAGTTGTTTTCATCGATAAGCGATGGTTCGAGCCGCGATTCCTCGAGCGAATTATCGAGTCCTCGTGACTCTTCTCCGGTATTGAGGGACAACATACGTTGTCCCTCTTTTATTAAATGAGAAAGCCCCGTTTGCTAGTTGGCGGAACGGGGATTGTGCGGATGCCGCTACTACTTCTCCGGTTTCTTGAGAAACGCGTTGTAGGCCAGGACGAAGACAAGTGCGCCGGTGGCTCCGTCGGCGAACCCCCAGGCGCCGCCGATGAGTCCGCCCACGAAACTCGGGCCGTAGCCGATGTAAAGAGAAGAAAATGCCTTCACGATATTCGTTCCCCAGCCGAATGCGGCGATCCACCCGAGAAACATATAAAGTTATCCACAGCTCCTTGACGGGGTTACTGATATGCGATTGAGTGAGGGTAGATTCTTTGACAGGAGGAAAGGATGATGGAATTGAGAGGAATTGAATTCGGACGCGTCTGGGCCGCGTCGGGCGTGCAGGGATTTTTCGGCGAAGGATACTGGTTTCATCCGCTATTGCAACGGCTCGGTCTGACGTTTGAACATATAACGTTCGTCGCAAAAAGCGCGACACTCATGCCACGGCGAGGGAATCTCCCGCTCCGGCACGATTTCACGCCGCAGGAAAAATTTCCGAAGTGTATCATCGTGAAACCGCTTGCGGGAGTTGTCCTGAACGCGGTCGGGCTTTCCAATCCGGGCGCCGAAGCGCTTTTCGATGACGGTCGGTGGCAACGGCGGACGCAGCCGTTTTTCATCTCGTTCGCGCCGGCTGCGAAGACCTTCGGAGAACGCATGCGGGAGCTTCTGAATTTTGTCGGTCTCTTCGGATGGCACCTGTCGCACTTCAAAGCGCCGGTCGGGCTCCAACTGAACTATTCCTGCCCCAATGCGGGTTCCCGCCGTGATGTTGAGGAACTCATCACCGAAATTCACGAAGGATTGGAAATCGCTTCGGCGCTCCGCATCCCGCTCGTCCCGAAACTCGCCGTGACGTTTCCCGTCGAGGCAGCGCTCCGGATTGCCGAGCATGTGTCATGCGACGCGCTCTGCGTGTCGAACGCTATTCCGTGGCGGGAACTTCCCGAGTCCATCAACTGGAAGGAACTGTTCGGCACCGGCGTTTCGCCGCTCGAGGAGTTCGGCGGAGGCGGGCTCTCGGGCAGGCCGCTCCTCCACATCGTCACTGACTGGGTTCGCCGCGCTCGCCACGCGGGACTCACGAAACCCCTGAACGGTTGCGGAGGAATTCTTTCCAGGCGCGACGCCGAGCAGATGTTCGAAGCGGGGGCCGATTCGATTTCTCTCGGTTCTGTCGTGCTTCTGCGACCCTGGAAAGTTCGCCGTATCGTGTTTTAGCCGCCGAGTCCGACTCGGCGGCATTTTCCTTGTGATATACTTTAAAGCGTATGAAAACCGGCTTTGCGATTTTCGGATTTCTGGCGATTGCCATCATCGGTGTCGGCGTCGGTGAAACCATCAACCAATTCATTATCCTGCACCAGGCGCACAGTTCGTTCGACGACTACTACCGGTTCCGAGGGTGCGTCGAACTCATCCAAAAAACGGACACGTACGGGACGTGCCGGACCGCGAACGGCCAGATTCTGAAGCTCGTGAAGTACGAGAACAAATGGTACCTCGATGGCGACTTGCCACCCTGCCTCTTCGGCATCTGCCTCTAGTATGATACGATGGGTGCATGACATACGATACGTTAGCACCCATAGAAACGGTTCAGAAAACCATCGCCGCGCTCGCCGAGCGGGGCATTGAGGGCGTGTTTGTCGAAACGGGGGCGGAGGCGCTCGAGCACATTCGGTCGCTCATCCCGGCGGGGGCGTCGGTGATGAACGGTTCGTCCCGCACGCTCGAGGGAATCGGATTCGTCGAATACCTGCAGTCAGGGACCCACGGCTGGAAGAACCTCCACGCGGGCATTCTCGCGGAGACGGATCCCGTGAAGCAGGCGGCGCTCCGGAAGCAGGCGGTGCTCTCAGATTGGTACCTCGGGAGCGTGCATGCCGTTGCCGAAACGGGACAACTCGTCATCGCATCGAATTCCGGCAGCCAGCTGCCGCACATCGCCTACACGTCGCCGAACCTCATCTTCGTCGTCGGCACGCAGAAAATCACGCCGGATCTCACGTCGGCACTCGCGCGTTTGCATGAGTACGTATTCCCGCTCGAAGACCAGCGGATGAAGAGCGTCGGCATGGGCGGGAGCGCCATTTCGAAACTCCTCATCATCGAGCGCGAGCCCGCGTACGCGAAGCGCACGTTCCGCGTCATCTTCGTGAACGAAAAGCTCGGGTTCTAGCTACTGCAAATACTTCTTGATATTCGCTTCGTGCTCCGCGTACGTCGCGGCGCAGTGGATGACGCCTGCCTGGTCGTGGAGATAGTAGAGACAATTCGTTTTCGTAGGATCAAGAACCGCGCTTATCGCCTCGAGTCCCGGGTTGTCGATTGGCTGCGCGGGCAGGCCCGCCTCCCGGTACGTACTTGAGGCAGCGTCCACTTGGAGGCGCATGCCGCTCAAGAGTCGGTTCCAGAGGATACCGGAGATGAGTTGCATGTCCTGCGGACCCGCGGCTTCCGCCTGGATAAGCGAGGCGAACTTCACGACCGTCGTCCACTTCACGTTTTGCTTCAACGCCTCCGCCGCGTACGGCGCGAACTTTTCGTTGAATTTGTCATAGAGGCGCTCCGTCGTCGAAGCGACTGTCTCGCCAAGCGGGATGAGATACGTGTCGGGGAAGAAAATGCCTTCCGTGAGCGGCGCGGCGGCCGCGACGTTGTATACCAAGAATTCGCTCTTTTGCGCGCTCGTCCAATCGAGCGCTTGCGCGAGGAGCGTCGCGATGCGCGCTTTCGTCAAGCCCTCGGGAATTACAACCCACTCCATATACGGCGGTTCGGAGAGGATGCGCGATATCTGGAACACATTCATGTCATCCGCGAGGTGGTATCCGCCCGGCGCGATATCCCCACGATGGATGAGTTCGAACGCGAATGCGTTCCGGATGAACCCTCCGGTTTTTAGACTTTGCACGGCGGCACTTTGCTGCGCATCGAGCGGGACGACAAAACGCTGGAGCTCGCCGTTTCCCCCCGGCGCGCTAAAGCAGAAGACGTAGAGGAGCCCGATGACGGCAATCCCTACCGCAATACCGACGGAAATTTTCAGATTTTTGCGCATCATTTTCATCATAGCGTGTTCGCGGATGTGGTGCTATACTGCGGTTTATGCAGAACACCAAGAATATCATTTCCGCCGCGGTTATCAGCGTTGTTGTCCTCGCGGGGCTTGCTGCCGCTTTCTTCTTTTTTATGCGGAGCGGACCGGTTGCCGGCGTGCCTCAAGGATACACCTCGACCAGTACACCGCTCGCGGAGACCGTTCCGGCAAGCACGACGCCGCAGGCGGGCGTGGTCAATTCCCCCGAGGTGAGTGCCGGCCTGCAGGCGGGTAAGGGGGTGAGCGTGACGCCCTTGGGAACGCGGACGCTCCTTGATACGAATGTGTTCTCTCTCGCGCTCCCTGCGGGGTGGGAAAGCGTCAGCCCGGCTATGGGAGCCGTGGCGATGGCTGCGGTCACGGGCGAGCAAGCCGGTTTCAGGACGTTTCTCGCCGTCAATCATAATCTGCTCGGCGGGGAGAGCGTGAGCGCATACCTGCAGACCATCGAGGGACTCTTGCGGCAAGCCGCGCCGAACATCACATTCGCGAACGAGAATAACGTGACCATACAGGGTGTTCCCGCCCGCGCCGTGGAGGCGGCATATTCGCAGGCGGGCATGGACTTCGAGGTGCTCATCGTGATGGTGCCGGGGAAGCAGCATGACGTGTGGACCACTTCGTTCACCACGACGCAGGACGCGTGGGGCGGGTACCGAGCCGCGTTCTACGACATCGCCGACAGTTTTACCTTGAAGTAACGTTCGTGAAGAAACTGTTCGTCATGCTCGCAGTCGTTATCGTCGGTATCGGTATTCTCCTCGCTCTTCGATTTTTCCTCGGCGGTCCGGAGGATGCGTGGTTGTGCGTGCACGGCGAGTGGGTCGCGCACGGCGCTCCGAGCGCACCGAAACCGACGAGTCCATGCGGCGGGAGCGCAACGAGCGACTTGATTCACGTGACGTCGCCGGTGGCGAACGAAACGGTGGCGAATCCGCTCACCGTGACGGGCGAAGCGCGCGGCACGTGGTATTTCGAAGCGAGCTTTCCCGTGAAGCTCTATGATGGGGCGGGAAATCTCCTCGCACAGGTTCCCGCGCGGGCACAGAGTGACTGGATGACCCAGAACTTTGTCCCGTTCACGGCGGCGCTTTCGTTCGACGCGCCCCGGACGGCGGGCGGCATGCTCGTGCTCCAGAACGATAATCCGTCCGGCGACCAGGCGAAAGCGCGTGAGGTGCGCATCCCGATCGTCTTCGCAACTTCGAGCGGCGCGACGGAGCAGGTGAAACTTTACTATTACCGTCCCGCGCTCGATACGGACGCGGAGGGAAATATCCAATGCAGCCGCGCGGGACTCGTCGCCGTGACGCGGAATATTTCCGTGACAGAGACGCCCATACAAGACACGATATATCTTTTGCTCAAAGGCGGGCTCACCGACGCGGAACGGGCGCGGGGCATCACGACTGAATTTCCGCTCGCGGGACTCTCGCTCACCGGCGCATCGCTCGCGAGCGGGACGCTCACACTCGCATTTCAGGACCCGAACAACAAAACGAGCGGCGGTTCCTGCCGCGCCGGCATTCTTTGGTTTCAAATAGAAGCAACCGCGAAACAGTTCTCGGGCGTTACCGCCGTCCGATTCCGGCCGGACACGCTCTTCCAGCCGTGAGCTGTGGATAACTTTATGGGTATCCGACACCCATAATTCAGAGGAAGACGAAGTAGGCGATGACGGCGAGGAGGGTGAAGGCGAAAGTTAACCAGCCAAGTACGTTCACTAAGGGTGAAGTTACTCGGTCTTTTACGATGTTCCGGTTGTTTGACATGTGGATAATAAGGAGTATGAGCGGGGGTGTGATGAGTGTATAAAGGACGGCGGTGTAAATCAGGAGCTGAATCGGGTCGAGGTGGAGGAAATTGAGCGCCATGCCGACGAGAGTCGCGCTGATGATGACAAGATAGAAGCCCTTCGCTTCGCGGAATGTCTTGTTGATGCCCTCCTCCCAGTTGAAAACCTCCGAGAGGATGTACCCGACGCTCCCCGCGAGGACGGGGATGGCGAGGAGTCCGGTGCCGATGATGCCGAGTCCGAAGATAAGGAACGCGAAGTGTCCGAGGAGCGGCTGCAGTACCGCACTCGCCTCATCGAAATTCGTCACCGCTCCCAGCCCGTGGAGTGATGCGATTTGTCCCGCTGCCGCGATCATAAACCACGCAATGATTTCGGAGAAGAGCATGCCTACGAACGTTTCCCGCCGCAGGTGCCTCAGCTCACTTTTCGTCACGAGAAACCGCTTGAGGTGCCGTTCCTTTTTCTCCTCGTCGCGCTCTTCCACTTCTTCATCCGCCTGCCAGAAACAGAGGTACGGGGAGATGGTGGTGCCGACGAAGGCGGTGGCGAGGAGAACATAGTCCTTGTTGAAGCTTATGGAGGGAATGAGCGTTTCTCGGAACGCGGTGAGCCAGTCGACGTGGACGAAAAACGCCGTGAGGACATAGGCGAACAGGGCGAGCGTGAACCACTTGAGAAGTCCTGCGAACTTCGGATACGAGAGGAAAATCGTGAAGACGAGGATAAACATGGCAGTGGTCGGGAGCCAGAAGAATCGCGAAATCGCGGAAAACTTTTCCAAGACAACGCCGATGGCGAGCAAGTCGGCGCCGATATTAATCGTAATCACGATGGTCGATACCGTACCGACGGCGTAGAGTATCCATTTCGGGTAGTGCTCCTTGATAATTTTGACGAGTCCTTTGTCCGTCACGAAGCCGATGCGCGCCGCCATCTCTTGCACCGCGTACATCATCGGGAGCGCGATGAGCGTGAGCCAGAGCATCCGGAAGCCGAAGACAAATCCGGACTGGAGATACGTGAGGATGCCCGACGGGTCGTCGTCGGACGCGCCGGTGATGAGACCCGGTCCCATGTTCTTCGTGAACTTCCTCACTTTCTCCCACAGATTTACCACCTTTGTTATTATAATAAATGATATGTCGAGGCGATACCTTATCCTTTTCTTTATATTGTAGCTATACGTTATCGTCTACTCCTACGTCCGGTACCGCCAACTCATGAAAGAAAGGACATAGCGCTGCCGTATTAGAAGCATACCTTTCTCATGCTGGGTAAAACGGTCCGGGCGCTGAAGAAACTATTTCGGAAGAAGCTTGTTATCGGGCTCGTGCTTATCGCCGTCGTCATCGGCGGGTATGAACTTATCAAAGCGCTCACGGCGAAGAGCGATGCGCCGTCTTATGCGACGGCGACGGTACAGCGGGGGACCATTACCGTTTCCGTCTCGGGGAGCGGACAAATCGATGCAGTGAACCAGGTGAGTATCACGCCGAAAGTTTCGGGCGATGTGGTGTACGTCGGCGCGAAGAACGGCGATGCGGTGAAGGCGGGAACACTCCTCGTGAAGCTCGATGACACCGATGCGCAGCGTGCCGTCCGCAACGCCTCCGCAACTTTGGAGACGGCGGAACTTGACCTGCAGCAACTCTTGAACCCGCCCGCGCTCACGCTGCTCCAGGCGCAGAATGCCCTTGCGCAGGCGCAGGAGGCACAGCAAACCGCTGCAGCCAACGTCACGCAGGGATACGGCGATGCGTGGAGCGATATCGCGAGCGCGTACGCGACGTTCCCGACCCTCATCACCAATTTGCACGACATCCTCTACGGTTACGTGCTCGACTCGAAGAACTGGAACGTGACCGCGCTCGCGGCGATGGGTGGCTTCACCAATCCATTCGAGTTCAGCACGCTCGTCTCCACCGCGGAGGCGGCGTATGCCGCGGCGCGCGCGGAATACACGACCGGCGCCGCGGCATACCAGGCGGCGGGCCCCGATTCAGACCACTCGACGATCGAGTCGCTCCTCGCGGAAACGCTCGCGGTGGCGCAAAAGATGTCGGAGGCCGTGAAGAGCGAGAGCGCGATGATCAATTACTGGATCGATTACCGTTCCGGAGTCGGTTCGTCGATTCCCACGACCGTAAGCGGATACCAAACGTCTCTCAATACATACGCGTCCCAGCTGAGCAGCGAAATTTCGACCATCTCGGGCGCAGAGCAGACGCTCGTGGACAACGCACAGGCGGTGACCGCCGACGCGCGCTCCGCTGCGGAAGCGCAACTCTCACTTGAGAACCTGCAATCGCCCAATGAACTCTCCGTGAAACAGAAACAGCTCGCGGTGGAACAAGACAAGAACGCGCTCACGGACGCCGTGACCGCGCTTGACGAGCACTACATCCGCGCGCCGTTCGACGGCATCGTCTCGAACGTGACGGTGAAGGTGGGAGATACCGTCGGGAGCGGCGCGATCGCGACGCTCGTGACGACCGGGAACCTCGCCGACATATCGCTCAATGAAGTCGACGTTGCGAGCGTGAAGCTGGGACAGGAAGCGACGGTGACGCTCGATGCGCTTCCCGACGTGCCGCTCACGGGGCGCGTGAGCGAGATCGACCCCATCGGGACCGTTTCGCAGGGCGTCGTGACGTACGGCGTGCAAATCGCGCTCGACACGCAGGACCCGCGCGTGAAGCCCAGCATGAGCTTGTCGGCTGACATCATCACGAATTCGGCGCAAGACGTACTTCTCGTGCCGAATGCCGCGGTGCACGAGGAGGGGAATAGCTGGTATGTCGAAACGCTCTCGAGTGCGGGTACGCCGCAGACGGTGCCCGTACAAGTCGGGCTGTCGAATGACACGATGACGGAGCTTACAAGCGGTGTGCAGGAAGGCGACAAAGTTATCACCTCGACGAACTCGGGTACGGCCGGCACGACGGCGCGGACCGCGGGAGGACTGGGCGGTTTCGGCGGAGGCGGGGTATACCGGATACTGCGGTAAGGACGTTATGATCGACATAGAACATGTCAGCAAGATATATCGAAGCGGAGACGTAGAAACAAGGGCATTGCAGGACGTTTCGTTCTCCGTGAAGGATGGCGAGTTTGTCGCTATTATGGGGCCATCCGGCTCCGGGAAGTCGACCCTGATGCACATCCTCGGGTGCCTCGATACGCCGACACATGGCAAGTACCTCCTCGACGGCAAGGACGTGTCGAAACTTTCCGACGACACGCTCGCCGACGTGCGGAAGAGCAAGATAGGGTTCGTGTTCCAGTCGTTCAATCTTCTGCCGCGGACAACCGTGCTGCGCAACGTCGTCCTGCCGCTCGTCTATGCCGGCGTGCCGCAGGAAAAGCGGGAGCGCCAGGCACGAGAAGCGCTGCGCGAGGCGGGGCTCGACGAATCGCACTTTTATCATCTTTCAAACCAACTTTCCGGCGGGCAGATGCAGCGAGTTGCCATCGCGCGCGCCTTGGTGAATAACCCATCGCTCATCCTTGCCGACGAGCCAACGGGGAATCTTGACACGAAAACGGGCGAAATCGTGCTCGCGACATTTCAAGAACTCAATTTCGAGCGGCACCGGACCATCGTGCTTATCACGCACGAGCCGTACGTCGCCGAGCACGCCGCACGCATCATTCACCTGAAGGACGGAGAAATCGTGAGCGACGGTCGCAATCATACCCAGCGCATGGTGAAACACACTCCTTCATGATATTTTCCGATTTATTGCAGGAAACGTACTCGGCGCTCTCGATGAACAAGGTGCGGTCGGGCCTCACGATGCTCGGCATCGTCATCGGCATCGGGTCCGTCGTCGCCATGATATCCATCGGGCAGGGCGCGCAGCAGAGCGTGCAATCCTCAATTGAGAGCATCGGTTCGAATCTCATCATCGTGATGCCCGGCTTCCAGCAGAACGTGGGAGGCGGAGGCGTCCGCTTGGGGCGCGGCTCGGCGGAGACGCTGACGCAAGCCGACGCTGACGCGATCGCGTCGCAGGTTCAGTACGTGCAGGCAGTTGCGCCGGACGTCTCGGGCAGATACCAGGTGACGGCGAAGGGTACGAACACCAACACGTCGGTCATCGGAACAACGGCATCGTACGCGCAAGTGCGGAACGAATCGATAGCGGAGGGTTCTTTCATCTCCGACCGCGACGTGCAAGCCGCATCGCGCGTCGCCGTGCTCGGCCCCACGACGGCCGGCGACCTCTTCGGTTCGAGTACGGACCCGATCGGGCAGGAGATACGCATCAACCGCATGGCGTTCACTGTCATCGGCGTCACGGTTGCGAAGGGCGGGAGCGGGTTTCAGAGTCAGGACGACATAATTTTCGTGCCGCTCTTGACCGCACAGCGGTATCTCTCGGGTAGCACGTACGTGAGCGACATCAGCATCGAAGCGGACAGCGCGGCGCACATGACGGCAGTGCAGAATAGCGTGACGAACCTTCTCCTCACGAGGCATAATATCTCCGACCCGACGAAGGCCGACTTTTCGGTCTTGAACCAGGCGGACATCGTGCAGACGGCGTCCTCGGTCACCAATACATTCACCGTGCTCCTCGCGGCAATCGCGAGCATTTCGCTCCTTGTCGGCGGCATCGGCATCATGAACATGATGCTCACGACGGTGACCGAGCGGACGCGGGAAATCGGTCTCCGCAAGGCGATCGGCGCCAAGAACAAAGACATCAGCATGCAGTTCCTTTCGGAAGCAACCGCGCTCACGTTCATCGGAGGCGTGGTCGGCGTCGCACTTGGGTGGCTGCTCTCGCTCCTTATCGCGAAATTCGGCGGCATCACGACCTCCATTTCCCCCTCTTCCGTGCTCCTCGCGTTTGGCGTGTCGGCCTTAATCGGTATCGTGTTCGGATACTATCCCGCCCGCCGCGCGGCGGCGCTGAACCCCATTGAAGCATTGCGATACGAATGATGCAGAGAAGGTCGGTTTACCCATAACACAATCATCGCCATGAAAGCGAAACACATCGTGCTTATCATCATCGCTCTTGTTGTCGTCGTCGGCGCGTTTTACGGCGGCATGCTCGTTGGCAAGGGGAGTGCCCGAAGTTCCCGTCAGTTTTTTGGCAGCGGCGCGGGAGCGGGCGGCGTATTCCGCAATAATGTGAGCGGCTCGAGCATCACGGCGGGCAGCATCATCGCGGAGAACGGGACGACTATGACGGTCTCGCTCCGGAGCGGCGGTTCGAAAATCGTTTTCTACTCGTCGAGCACGCCGGTCACCAAATCCGTGAGCGGCAGCCCGAGCGACCTGCAAGTCGGCGACTCGATCGCGGTCGTCGGAATGGCGCAGAGCGACGGGAGCATTGCCGCCGAGTCGATCCAGCTCACGCAAAACACCGGAACTCGGTAACTGTGGTATCATGGAGGCATGAAGGGATTTTCCGTCAACCTCGAAGCGGCGACGCTCGCGAACACCGACTTTCGCCGCGTGCTCTATACGGCGCGGTGGAGCCAGCTTGTGCTGATGAGTATCCCGCCGGGAGAAGACATCGGGAACGAAGTGCACCACCTCGACCAGTTCATCCGCATCGAAGCGGGAACGGCGAAAGCGATTCTGAACAACGGAGAGACGGAGTACGCGCTCGCGGACGGTTCGGCGGTCGTTGTCCCCGCCGGGACGTGGCACAACGTCGTGAATACCGGCACGGAGGCGCTCAAGCTCTACACCGTCTATTCGCCGCCGGACCATAAGGACGGCATCGTGGAAGCGATGAAAGCGGACGTCTTCGAAGAAGAGTTCGACGGAAAGACGACCGAGTAGATAGTAATAAATATGGAAGCTTGGCTTCCATATTTCATTCAGAGGTAGCGAACCTCTTCTTCAAGCACGATGCCGAAGGCATCGCGTACCCTCTTCCGTATCTCGTCCGCGAGTTCCCGCACGTGCTCCGCGGTGCCGAATCCCTTGTTCACGATGAGGTTGCCGTGCCAGTCAGAAACATACACATCTCCGAGCGAGAATCCCTTCGCGCCCACCGCCTCGATGAGATAGCCGGCGGGGATTTTGTCTCCCTTAATTCTCGTTTGGTCGATGTTTTTCAAAAGTTCTTTCGGGACGTTCTGCACGGGAATGTTTTTAAAGAAGCTTCCCGGGCACTTGAGTCCGGCAGGGTACTTTTTCGCGCGTTCCTGTTTGATACCCTCGCCTTCCGCGGTGAGGTCTTCCATCTTGCCCTTGTCGAACCTGAAATACGCGCCGACGACGATGAATGGCTCGCGTTTGAACCGGCTCTCGCGGTACGAAAATCCGCACTCGCTTTTTTTGAGCGTCCGGCGCTCCACCCCGTCAAGGACGGCCACTGCTTCAAGGTGGTCACTCACCTCCTTGCCGTAGGCGCCGGCGTTGCCGACAATCGCGCCGCCGACGGTCCCCGGTATGCCTGCGAGCGTGTGGAGTCCCGCGAAGCCGCGCTCGTTTGCGGCGTTGACGAGTGTTTGGAGCAGTGTCCCCGCGCTCGCGAAGAGCGTCCGCTTGCCCGTTTCCTGCACATCGCTCCCTTCCATCCGGATAAGGAGCCCCGGCAGACGGGCGGGAAAGACGATATTCGTGGCTTTGCCGATGACGCGATAGGGAACGGAATTTTCCCCCGCCCACGAGAGCGCCTGGAGCAATTCCGCCTCGTTATCCACCGTCAGGAAGTACTCTGCGGTGCCGCCGATGCCGAAGGTTGAGAGGGGCGTCAGCTGCTTGTCACGTTCCGGCGTCCGCATGTTTTCATCATAACACGAGCGGGTGTATAATCACTTCCGTGAATGGGACAAAGCGAGAAACGAGATACATTTTCGTGGTCGGCGGCGTGATGTCGGGAGTCGGCAAGGGCATCGCCGCGTCATCCATCGGCCGCATCCTCGCTTCCCGCGGCCTCAACGTTTCCGCCGTGAAAATCGACCCCTACGTCAATGTCGACGCGGGGACCATGAACCCCACCGAACACGGTGAGGTTTTCGTTTTGGACGACGGGACGGAGTGCGACATGGACATGGGGAACTACGAGCGGTTTCTCGGCCGCTCGCTCGGCGGGGGCAACTATATGACGACGGGGAGCGTGTATCTTTCCGTCATCAACAAGGAGCGCGCACTCGAGTACGGGGGCAAGTGCGTGGAAGTCGTGCCCGACATCCCCTTCGAGGTGCTCGCCCGCATCAAGCGCGCCGCGGAGCAGGACCACGCGGACGTGATGATTACCGAAATCGGCGGGACGCTCGGCGAGTATCAGAACGTGCTCTTCCTCGAGGCAATCCGCATGCTGCGGCAGGAACTTCCCGAGCGGGTTATCGTCGTTTTGGTGAGTTTGCTCCCGAGCGCGAGCGCGGACAACAGCGAGCCGAAGACGAAACCGACGCAGCACGCGGTCCGCGACATGCACTACACCGGGCTGCATCCCGACATCATCGTCGCCCGTGCGAGCGTTCTCATTGACGAGAAACGGAAGCAGAAACTCTCGTTTAACTGCGGCGTCGATGTACGGGACGTGATCTCCGCGCCTGACACAGGAAGCATCTACGACGTGCCGGTCAATTTCGAACACGATGGACTGACCGAGCGGCTGCTTGCGAAATTGCATCTCACCCCCACCCTGCAAGACCTCTCGGAGTGGCGCACCTTCGCGGCAAAACCGCACACGCTCACGCAGCGCGTGTCAATCGGCATCGTCGGCAAGTATTTTAAGAGCGGCGGATTCATGCTCGCCGATTCGTACGTATCGGTCATCGAGGCGCTCCGGTGCGCCGCGTACCACGCGGGGAGCGTTCCTGACATCCGCTGGATCAATGCGGACGATTTCGAGACGGATGAAGCCGCGCTCTTGACGCTCGATGCATACGACGGCGTCATCGTTCCGGGCGGCTTCGGCTCGCGCGGTATCGAAGGGAAAATCGCGGCTATCCGCTACGCGCGGGAGCATCGTATCCCGTATTTCGGTTTGTGTTACGGGATGCAGCTCATGCTCGTCGAGTTCGCGCGGGACATATGCGGACTCGCGGGAGCGAATACGGTTGAGGTTGATGCGAAAACGAAGTATCCTGTTGTAGATTTGATGCCCGACCAGCAGGCGGCGATGCATGCCGGACGGTACGGCGCGACGATGCGTCTCGGCGCATATCCGGCGAATCTGAAACGGGGAACGCGCGCCGCGCGCGCGTACGGGACGGGAACGGTTTCCGAACGCCATCGCCATCGATATGAAGTCAATCCGGCGTACATCGGAACATTCGAGGAACACGGACTCGTCTTCTCGGGCGTTTCACCCGACGGGAGATTGATGGAAATCGCCGAACTCCCGGAGCAGGAACACCCGTTTTTCCTCGGTACACAGTTCCACCCCGAGTTCACGTCGCGCCCTCTCGTGCCTCATCCGCTCTTCGCGGAATTTATCAAAACAAGCATCGAACGACATGAAAAACGATAAAAAGAAATCATTTTGGAAGCGCCCGAGATTCATTATGCTCGCGGTCGTGCTGCTCGTCGTCGGCGCGCTCATCATTTTTCATCCGAAGGGGAAGCCCGGCTATGAGGTGAGCGTTGCGAAACGGGGTAACATTATCCAGGAAGTGAGCGTGACGGGAACCATATCGCCGATCACCGGCGCGGACGCCGCGTTTGAAGAAGGCGGGACCGTGAGCTCGGTGTTGGTTTCCGTCGGCGATGCAGTTTCTAGAGGACAGGAACTTGCGCGCCTCGACCCCGGCGATTTGTACGCGAAGCTCGACGAGGCGAAGGCGGCACTCGCGGTGGAGCAGGCGAATCTCGCGAACGTGGAGCAGGGCTCGACGCCGCAGGCGATTGCGGTGAAGCAAGCGGCGCTCGCTCAGGCGGAGCAGGACCTCGACAACGCGTACGGGAGCGTCGTCCAGGCCGTGCACGACGCGTACGCCCAGGGCGACAATGCGGTGCGGACCGAGACGGTTGGTATGTTCGACGCTTCGTACCGTCTGACCTACAACGCCTGCAATGCGTCGCTTGAAAATACCGTGGAGCAGACGCGGCAGAATCTCGAAAGCACGCTGTACCAGTGGGGCATGAGCGTCAATGCGCTCAGTGCGTCGAGCACGAACAGCGAGCTTTCGGCGGCGCTCACGCTGTCGTGGAATAACCTCGTCGTGGTAAGCGGGTTTCTCAACAACGTGAGCAACACGCTCCTCGTCGGGTGTGACCTGTCGAATACGGAAATCTCGACGTACCGGACTGCCATCGACGCCGCGCGGACGAATGTGTCGACCGCGCTCTCGTCCGTCGACGCGTTGCGGCAGGAAATCGCGCTGAAAGCGGCTGCGGTAACGGAGGCGCAGCGCGAACTTGAAAATACGGAGGCGGGACCGACCGACGCGGCGGTGCAGGCGCAGGAAGCGGCGGTGCAGAAGGCAGCGGCGGGCGTCGATGCGGCGAATGCGGCAATCGAGAACACCATCCTCACCGCCCCCTTCGCGGGAACAGTGACGCGCGTCGATGTGAAACGGGGAGACGTTGTGGCCGCATATGCGCCGCTCATCACCATCGTGGGCACCAAGGGATTCGAAATCAAGGCGAACATCGCGGAAGTCGACATCGCGAACGTGAAGGCGGGCGAGACAGCGCGCGTGACGCTTGATGCGTACGGCGACAGCGTCGATTTCGCCGCGACCGTCGCAAGCGTCGACACATCGGAAACCGTCATCGAGGGCGTGCCGACGTACGAGACGACCTTGTATTTCACGAAGCCGGACGAGCGCATCCGCTCGGGTATGACGGCGAACGTGTACATCCTGACCGCCGAGCACGACCAGGTGATTGAAGTGCCGTACCGCGCTGTTACCCGCACGGCGACATCAAGTACCGTGCAGGTCGTCCGACCCGACGGGACGCTCACCACGGTCCCCGTCGTAACCGGTTTGCGCGGTTCGGACGGGAGCGTGGAAATTACATCGGGCCTGAACGAGGGAGACAAGGTGGCAACCATCCTCACTCCCTGACGCCATGGCGCTCATCGAGGTACAGCATCTCGTGAAGGAATACGAAGACGATGACGTGGCGACGCGCGCCCTGCGCGGCATTTCGTTTGCCGTCGAGAAAAGTGAGTTTGTCGCCATCACGGGTCCGTCCGGCTCCGGGAAGTCGACGCTCCTCCACATCCTCGGGCTCCTCGACCGGCCGACGAGCGGGACATACCGTTTTGAGGGGAAAAGCTTCGATGACTACACCGACGAGGAAATCGCCCATGTCCGCAACCAGAAGATGGGGTTTGTGTTCCAGGCGTTTAATTTGCTCCCGCGCCGCGATGTGTTGGAAAACGTGATGCTTCCCCTCGTGTATTCGGACGTACCGGAGCGGCAGTGGGAGCACCGCGCCCGCGAGGCGATACACGCCGTTGGTCTCTCACACCGCCTCGACCACACGCCGGCGCAGCTCTCCGGCGGAGAGCGGCAGCGCGTCGCCATCGCGCGGGCCCTCGTGAATCACCCGGAAATCATTTTCGCGGACGAGCCGACGGGGAACCTCGACACCGCCGCCGGACGGACCGTCATGGAGATTTTGCAGGACCTGAACGAAAAACAGGGGCACACCGTGATACTCGTGACGCACGAGACGTACACGGCGGAGCACGCGGAGCGGATTATCCACGTTTTGGACGGCACCATAGACAGCGACCGCCGAGTCGGCGCGCGCCGCCTCGCGCGGGACGATTTCAAGAAATAGCATGCACATCAGGCACAGCATTAAAACGGCGTTGGGAAGCTTGCGGGCGAACAAGTCGCGCTCGGCGCTCACCATACTCGGCATTATCATCGGCATCACAGCAATCATTCTCGTGATGTCCCTGGGCGCGGGCGCGCAGGCGCTCATTTTGGGCGAGGTGCAGGGTATCGGGACGCAAACCATCGCCGTCGTGCCGGGCAGGGAGCCGACCGGACCGTCCGACGTCACCTCGCTCTACAGCGATTCGCTGAAGCAGCGGGATATCACGGCGCTCGAGAATCCCGCGAACGTCCCCGGTTTGAAGGACGTGATGCCGGTCGTTTTCGGCGCCGAGACCGCGGTGTACGGTCCCAACACGTACCAGGTTTCGATTTTCGGCGGGACCGAACTTCTCGCGAGCATGTTCGACCTCGCGCCGAAAGAGGGGGAATTCTTCGGCGCGAATGACGTGCTCTCTCGCGCGAACGTTGTCGTCATCGGTTCGAAAGTCGCCAGTCACTTGTTTACCGATGGTGAAGACCCCGTCGGACAAACGATTCGCATCAAGGGGAAAAGTTTCCGCGTCGTCGCGGTCCTGCCCGCATCCGGCGGCGGGACGCTTTTCAATTTCGACGACATGACGCTCATGCCGTACACGACGGCGCAGGATTATTTGCTCGGCATCAAATACTTCAACCGCATCATCGTCGAGGCGAAGGACGGCGCGGACGTGTCCATCGTGGCGGATGACGTGAAACTGACGTTGCGCGAATCGCATAACATCACCGACCCGTCGAAGGACGATTTCTTCGTGCAGACGCAGGCCGATTTGGCGAACCGCCTCTCGACGATTACCTCCGCACTCACTTGGTTCCTCGTCGCCATGGCGTCGATTTCACTCATCGTCGGTGGCGTGGGGATTATGAATATCATGCTCGTGTCGGTCGCGGAGCGGACGCGGGAAATCGGGCTGCACAAAGCGGTCGGCGCGACGGCGCAGGATATCTCGCGCCAGTATCTCCTGGAATCGGTGTTTCTCACGGGCATCGGCGGCGCCGTCGGCATCGCGCTTGGCTTCGCGCTCTCGTTCCTCGTCTCGCTCGTGCTCCAGCACTTCGTGTCGCCGGGCTGGAAGTTCGTCTTCTCGGTTCCCGCTGTGTTTCTCGGACTCACGGTTTCAGCGGGTGTGGGGCTCGTCTTCGGCCTGTATCCGGCGAAGAAAGCCGCGGAGAAGAGCCCCATCGAAGCGCTCCGATACGAATAACAGAGGCAATGGGTTATGGAAGGAACAGAGAGGATAGGAGAGAGGGGGAATAGGTTATAAAAATAACAGCCCGGCGGAATAAATTCTCGCCGGGCTTTCTGAAATCACGCCTGCGATTGCGGCTGCTTCTTTTGCGGCCTCAGCCATTGAGGAGGGGACTCAATATCCACCCATCCTTTTCGGATTTCGGTTGAAAAATATCCGGAAGCTCGGCAAGACACATCAACGTCGCTCAATACACCACTGTTCTTTCTTCCTATTTCCCCCTCAAGGCCATTGAGACGCCCTCTAAAAAACCATCTTTCGACGTAACCGTCTTTCCTACTCATCCGATTGATAATGAGTTTCGCGTGGCACGGTGGGTGCAAGATGGTTTCTGAGAGATGACCGATGTCGCACTCTAGGGTAAAGAGGACCTCTCTCCGATCCCCTGGCCCACCATCGAAGAGGGCTAGCATAAGATCCATCTTTGACGGACCGTCTGTGATTTCGAAACGCTCGAACTTATGTGGTACCATACGGTACCTCCTTGTGAAAGAGCTTCAATAAGACAGAACCTGTCTCCTTATTCCTTGCGGAACGACCTGTCCATCCGAACAGGAATTGTTCTTAAAATAACTTTATATTTGTGATTTATCAAATTTTTGAAAAAATATCAGACACTCGGCATATGATAAATGCCTATAATCTGTAAACGTCCTTGCGGTGTTTGACGGTGAGAATGGTTAAGATAATGACAGTTCCGTTACGGTCTATTTCGAAAACGGCACGGTAGTCGCCGATGCGGAATCTAAACAAATCATCAAACGGGGGATTCAGTTTCTTCGCGTGTTTAAGCGGATTTTTCTCTTGCGCATACTGCGCAATTTTCGCGACGATTATTCGCGCAACAAGTTTATCGAGTCGGGTCAGGTCTTTTACGGCATGTGCCGTATAGACGACCTCTGTTTTCATAATTCAGAGACCGAAGAGTCGCTCGACGTCGGCCTGCGTTTTTATCCTACCCGCCCTCTTGTCTTCCCGCGCTTTCTCGATTTCTCTCCGCAGCGATTCAACAAGCGCGCGTTCGGAAGAAAGGGGGCGCAATTCGAACACGGGGCGATTCTTGCGCAGGACAATGATACGCTCGTTTTTTTCCTCCGCGTCACGCGCAATGCGCGCCATCCGCTGCCGCAATTCTTTCGTGCCGACGAATCTGGTAGTCATAGTGTACCCTAAGTGTACACCCCTTATTTTCCCCGTCAAGCGTATTGCCGAGAAAAGCCCCATCGAAGCGCTCCGATACGAATAGGGGTGATATAATGAGGATATGAACATTGCGATAATCGGTGCGGGAGGCATCGGGAAAGCGATTGCGCATGTCCTTGAAAAAGCGGATACGTCCGTCTCGTTCTGGGATACCGACGAAGGGAAACGGAGCGGAACACTCAAAGATGTTTTGCAGTATGCGCGCGTCGTGTTTTTCTGCATCCCGTCGCATGCGCTTCCGTCCGCATTGCCGACCATTACCCCCGTCTTGGGATGGGGAAGCGTCGTGGTGACCGTTTCGAAGGGGCTCACAGGCGCGGAGACGCCCGAGGCGATGTTCGAAACATGCATCGAGCCGAGGCGGTTCGTCGCCCTCATGGGGCCGATGCTTGCCGATGAACTCATGCGTGACCAGGGCGGTGCGGCGGTTGCCGCTTCGGCGAGCCGGGAATCGGCTGATGTCGTGCGAAATCTTTTCGCGCGGACCGCGCTCCGCGTCGAAACGTCCGACGACGTGCGCGGCGTCATGCTCGCGGGCGTTTTGAAGAACGTGTACGCCATCGAGCTCGGCTGCGCGCAGGAACTCGGACTCGGGCGCAATACGCTCGGCGAACTCGTCTCGCGCGCCGTGCGAGAGATGGCGTATATCGTGGAGCGCCTCGGCGGGGACGAACGGAGTGCCTACGGGCTCCCGGGACTCGGCGATCTCGTCGCGACCGGGTTCTCGCAGGATTCGCGGAACTGCGCGTTCGGCCGCGCGCTCGCGAAGGGAGAGAAGCCAGATTTCATGACCGAAGGCAAGATGTCGCTGCCGCATCTCTTGACGCTCCTCGGTTCTTGCGTGGATGAACTGCCGCTCCTCGCCATATTGCGGGATGTGGTGATTGCAGGGAAGCACCCGCGTGCTATACTGGAGGTACTATGAACCAACGCATCAAGAATCTCCTCGGTCTCACCATCGTCGCCGTGCTCATCGCGGCGGCATACGGCGTCGTGAGCTTCGCGGGAACGTACAGCAGGTCAATACAGCCGGGCGCGTACCGCAGCTTCTCCGTCACCACGGAAGGCAAGGTGACGGCCGTTCCAGACGTGGCGAAAATGTCTTTCTCGGTTGTGACACAGGGTGGCACGAACCTCGGCGCGCTCCAGACGGAGAATACCAAAGACGCGAACGCGGCGATTGCGTTCGTGAAGGGGAAAGGCGTCGCGGACAAAGACATCCAGACGTCGGGTTACACCATCACACCGCGCTACCAAACTTACTCCTGCCCGACGCAGGGGACGAGCGGCACACCGTGTCCGCCGGCTGATATCGTCGGCTACACCGTGAGTCAGACAGTTGACGTGAAGATTCGCGACTTTTCTACCATCGGCGATGTCATGAGTGGTGTGGTGAAGAACGGCGCGAATTCGGTGTCGAGCTTGTCCTTCACCATTGACGACCCGACGCAGGTTGAAGCGGAGGCGCGCGCACAGGCGATACAGAAAGCCGAAGCGCAGGCGCAGCAGATCGCGCAAGCCGGTCACTTCTCGGTTGGGCGGCTCATCTCCGTATACACCAACCGCTACTATGACACGTACGCGATGAGGAGCGTCGGGGCGGCCGCTCCGCTCGGATTGGGTGGCGCGGAGACAGTTCCCGCTCCGGCCATCGAGCCGGGTTCGCAGGACGTTACCGTCGACATCACGCTCACGTACGAGATTCGATAACGAGTGCTATATCTTCGTCGCTCTGCCCGTATCCTTGTCCACGCGGTACAAGGTACGGGCTTTTTCTATGAAGAGGTGGCCGTCGAGGTGGTCAACTTCGTGCTGGAATACCTGCGCAAGGAGCCCCCACGCCTTGACCTTCACTTTCTTCCCGGCGGGCGTGTACCCCTCGAGCGTGACAGATTTTGCCCGCGCAATCATGCCGTACGTGTGCGGGACGCTCAGGCACGCTTCTTCGAGCTCCTCCGTTTCCTTGGAACGTCTCGTGATGCGGGGGTTCACGATGGCATAGAACTTTTTCTTGCCATCCGGTGTTGGCACGTCGGCGACAAAGATGCGGTGCTCGATGCCGATCTGGTTCGCCGAAAGGCCGATGCCCTGCGCGCGAGTCATTTCCTCGCGCATGAGCTTCACGAGCGCGCGGAGCTCTTTCGGGACGACATGCTTGAAGTTGACCGGTTTCGTGGGTGTCCCGAGGAACTTCTTCTCACGGCTTAAGCTTACGGTGTAGAGTTTCATGGACGATTTTCATAAAATACGCGCCTTTCTTTTTGACATTCCCGCGCTCCGCCACGTCCTTCGCCAGCGCAACGAGCTTGTCGCTGCCGTACTGCTTGGCGAGTTTGATGTAGAGCGCCTTGTGTTTCTCGTCATGGAGGGTTTCCGCCACGGCGAGCCCCGCGAGCTGATATTCTTGTGTCACGCGCCGCGTGCGGCGTTTTTCTTTCAGCTGGTCAAGGTATTTCTTCAGTTCCACTTGTTTCATCTTATCTTGAGAGTTGCGGGCGGGGCAAGGGTACCGTATAGTAAGGGAGTTATCATCCCCTATGAAGCGGAAAACGCGCATTGTCATGATTTTGGGAGGTACGGCGCTCGTCGCCGCGGCTTTTTACGGCGGCGTGTGGTTTACCGATTGGGAGCACGGGGGGCTTGCCGGAGAGAGTGCGGTTCGCGCCGCGACGGATTCGCCGCAGGCGGGGAGCTCGACTCTGGATATGCAGCTTTTCTACGACTCCGTCAATTTTGTCAAAGACAACTACTTTAAGCCGGCGGACATTACCGACAGCAAGCTTCTGTACGGCGCTATCAGCGGCGCAGTGAATTCGCTTGGCGACCCGTACACCGAATTTTTCGCTCCCGATGACGCCCAGACGTTCCAGGAGGACGTTCAGGGGAATTTCGGCGGCATCGGTGCGGAAATCGGCTTGCGCGCGAAGGACAAGCAGCTTGTCATCATCGCTCCCTTGAAAGACAACCCCGCGGCACTCGCGGGGCTCAAGGCGGGAGACGAGATTCTGAAAATCGACGATACGGAAACCGCCGGTATCTCGCTCGATGACGCGGTGAAGCTCATTCGCGGCGCGGTGGGGACCGACGTGCAGCTTCTCATTGACCGCACGGGGTGGGATGCGCCGAAGGAATTCACCGTGCGGCGCGGGAATATCATCGAGCCGACCCTGGACTATCAGATGCTTCCCGGCAACATCGCGTACTTCCATCTCTACAGCTTCAACGCGAACGCACCCGCCGACTTTTACAACGATTCGGTGAAAGCGCTCTTACAGGGCGCGCGCGGCGTGATTATGGACGTGCGCGGCGACCCCGGCGGCTACCTCGACGTCGCGACGAACGTCGCCGGCTGGTTCCTGAACCGCGGCGACCTCATCGTGACGGAAGATTTTCCGGGCGGGAAGACGCAGCCGTACTACGCGAATGGAACCGGCGCGTGGCGCTCGGTGCCGGTCGTCGTCCTGGTTGACGGGGGTTCGGCTTCCGCATCGGAGATTTTGACGGGCGCTCTGCGCGATGTCCGAGGCGCGACGGTGGTCGGGACGACCTCATTCGGCAAGGGGACCGTGCAGGAGGTGCAGACACTCCCGGATGGCTCAAAGATCAAGGTGTCGGTGGCGGAGTGGGTGACGCCGGACGGCCACCGTATCAACGGGAAGGGGATCGCGCCGGACGTCGTCGTCGAAGCGACATCGACCTCGCCCACCGGCGGAACGGCGACGAGCACCGACCCGCAGCTCGCCCGAGCACTTCAAATCGTGCAGGAACAGTCGAAGAACATAAAAGTCATTCAAACCGTTTTATTGCCGTAATGCCATGAAGCAGAAAATAACCGTCATACTCACGAAACAGGTGCGGGGACTGGGCGATGCGTACGATACCGTGCACGTGACGCGCGGCTATTTCAGAAACCAGCTCTTGCCGAACAAGCTTGCTGTGCTCGCGACCCCCGATGCCCTGAAGCGGGTTGAAACCCTTCACGTGGCGCACGAGGCGGAACACAAAGCCCGTGTCGCGGCGCACGAAGCGGCGACGGCGAAACTCAGAGATACGACACTCATGTTCTCGCGCAAAGGGGAGGGCGAGACGCTCTACGGTTCAGTCTCGGCGCACGACGTGGAGACCGCGCTCGCGGAGCGCGGCATGGCGGACGCCGTCGTGAAAACCGAACCCTTAAAGTCGTTCGGAAAACACGAGGTTGTCGTCGATTTCGGCGATGGCGTGAAGGGGACCGTTATGGTGAACGTAAAAGAGGAGCGCTAGCTCCTCTTTCTATTTCACACTTACCTGCTTCGCGATTCTTACCGTTCCGTCGAATGAAAGCTTCCGCTTGTTCTTGAACGTTACCGTCCCGTCCTTCGCGGCATAGAGCGTGTCGTCCTTGCCCCGCTTTACGTTTTCTCCCGGCAAGAACTTCGTGCCGCGCTGGCGGATGATGACGTTCCCGGCGTGGGCAATCTGCCCGCCGTACAGCTTCACGCCGAGGCGCTTGGACTCGGAGTCCGACGAACCCTTATACCCCCCTTTCTGTTTTATGTGTGCCATACCTAATAGGAAGTACTTTACGGTATGCTTTGAGTGATGTCAACGTATGGCGTTCCATAACGTTATCGGGAAGCGGGGAGAGGACGTGGCGTGCGCATTTCTGAAACGGGAGGGTTTTCGGGTGCTCGAGCGCAATCTCCGCACGAAGTGGAGCGAGCTCGATATCGTATGTCGGAACAAACGGAAAGAACTCGTCTTTGTCGAGGTGAAGAGCCGGGGTGTCGATGATGTCGGCATCCCGGAAGAGGCGCTTACCGCCGACAAGCGCCGCCGCCTTGCGCGCGCTGCCGCAGCGTATGCGGTGCATGTGCACTACACCGGCCTCTACCACATCAATGCGGTCTGCGTCGTGTTCGCACCGAACGGATGGGACGCGCTCCGCATTACGCGCTACGACGACCTGTTTACTTGACGTAGTTCTGGTTCGTGGTGCAGTATGAAGACGTTCGACGCCGATGCTCTTTGATAACAGAGCCCAATCCAATGCGAAGGAGGCATGAGCTTGAGCGATAGGAAATTGGGTACCGAGAAGCGTCTCTGGACACTTGCCGATTTTGAAGTTGAAGGGGAGTGGGTTTCCAATGCCATTCCGTACCAGGGTAACTGCGCGGTTGTGACGGACGATGTTGCGGCGTTCGTGCCGCAGTGGCGTATGCCGCCAAGGGACGGCAATTTCCCCGACGTCGTGATGCGCTCATTCCATGTGGGTGGGCAGCGCCTGTGCGACAATGACGTGCTCGCCGAGCTGCCGGACGGTTATGTGTTTCCCGAGCCGCTCGCATTCTCCGCCTACCTCTACCACCTCTTCCTCACCGAGTGGGGAAGAAAGCACCGCCTCGCGATGCCTGCCTACAACGTGTTCTATGTCGAAGCGAGGGGAGGAGAGATGTTTGTGGTTTTCGCGTGGCGGCACCAGCCCCTCTCGCAATGGCACGTGGGTGCCGCGCCGCTCAACACCAAGCGGTGGTCGCTTGGTGACCGCGTCTTCGCCTTCGTGGGCGAGCTCACGCGCACGGCGCATCGCCGCTGACCGGTGGGTTGGGTCTCATAGGCCGAGTTTGACCTCGTGGACCGAGTCCGGTCTTACAGACCTACGCCCGCAGGGAATTTTCTTTTCCCTGCGGGCTTTTTGTCCCTGTGGATAACTTTATCGGTATCCGATACCGATAAAGTTATCCACAGATTCCTTGATGCGTGAATGTGTTATGGTGATTGTGAGAATCGATCTGATTCTGGAATAGTTCACCTGGGGGTCAGGAGACAGTGCTCTCGTTCAAGAGAAAACTCCTTTTCGTTTTTGTTGTTGTTGCGGTGATTATCGGCGGCGTTTTCTCATTTTTCTATTTCTACCCAACCGCGGTGAAGTCCCGCGCCGGCGTGGAGCAGATGCAGCGATACGCGGAGAATGTGCAATCACTTGAGCAGGAGCTCGCCACGGACATTTACGGCGGCAGGACGCCGGAGGAAACGCTTCAGCTTTTCGTCGCCGCCCTGCGGGAGGGCGACACTGCGAAAGCGGCGAAATTCTTTATGCCCGAAGCGGACCCCTTCGTATCTCCGCACTTGAGCTGGGCGAAATTTGAGAAGGGATTAGAAAAGATCGAGAAAGATGGAAGACTGAATGAATTCGCAGATGAAATATTGAAATACAATCAAGTCTCTGAGAATTCTGGGCTAAGCGCCTGGCTGGCTTCCAAAAATAGCAATGGCAAGACCATTAGTGAGATCCGTATGGTTTCGAACACTTACGCGGATATATGGAAGCTAGACAACGTTTTCTAATCTACATACTTGTTCTTTTCGGTGTTATCGGATTTTGGGGTATCTCGTTCCATCGTGTGTCCGCATACGGCATCTCAACACACGCACTTCTCACGAGTTCGGCGTTTGATTTTTATAATCAGCGTACGGCAGGCCAGAAGATCCCCGAAACGTTGCGGGGATTTTTAATTGACGGTTCAGGACACGAGGATAGTCCACCGCGGCAAACCAATCATTACTATGACCCAATCCATAATCATGGATTGCGCACCGATACGTACGACTCGTATTCATCAAAAGAATGGGCGGTTAGTGATGCGGCGCAGAATGACCCGAAGTGGAAAGCAACCGCGGCGATCACTTCCGGACTCTCGGCGGCGTATCAGAAAGATCTCGGGAAGCTGAACTTGGAAAGCGATTTCACGTGGAATCGCGCGAAATATTTTTATCGCGCGGGGGATACGAAGAAGGCGTTTTATGTCCTCGGACATATTCTGCATCTTATCCAAGACGCATCGGTTCCCGCGTATACACGAAACGATTTTGTGAGCATTTTTGATGAGGACCCGTACGTGTGGTACGCGCGGCAATACACGCTCGTCTCTCCTGATTATGAACTCTCATCGCGTCTTGCGGGGAGAAGCATGGTCACATACCCCGCGCTCGGCGATTATTTTGACCAATTTGCCACGTATTCAAACACGCGTTTCTATAGCAAGGACAGTATTGGTGTATACGCCCAGCCCGTTTCATACACGAGGAGGGACGAGAATGGCGTCATTTTCCGCTTGGCAATGGATCCGGAGTTTGGCGTGTATCATTTAGTCAAGGAGCCGGAGGTCGTCTCCTCCGATCTTTACAAACCAAACAGTGGTTTCACCGTCGATGGTGACATCATCTCCTCCGACTACTGGCGCATTCTTTCCACGAAAGCGGTGCAGTACAGCGCGGGCGTGATTGATTTATTTTTCCAAGAGGTTGCTGCAGATGCGAATAAGCCGCTCGGACAGGACCCGGAGACGAGTGGCCGCTCTGCCATCGGCAAATTCGTGACATTTGTAAAGGAGATACAGCAGATACTGAATCTTGCGGGCACGACGATTCAAAATGGAACGGTTGATTTACTCAATGAAACGGGCGTTGCCATCACGAGCGATACGGACACAGATACCAGCGTCATTGTCGAATTGGCCGAGCGAGATACCACAACTCCTATAGTTTCTCTTAGTAGCACGGACGTGAAGCGCGGCGACACGATTTCCGAAAGTGGCAGGGGGTTCACGCCAAACGGTTTTGTCGCACTTCATTTCGTACTTCCCGGTGGCGGCGAGGCGACAGCTCAGATGGAAGCTGATAAAACGGGCTCGTTCGCAAAACTATATACGATGCCGACGAATGCTCAACTTGGCAATTATGTGTATTACGCTACTGACGAAACAACAGCAGAGCAAAGCGCTGGCGTCGAATATCTTGTCACGGATATTGCCACAATAACTGCGCCAGGAGGTGTGGTGAATACAACCAGCACTACTGACACCACAAAACAGTCACCGGTTTCTTCGGTGGCGACTGCAACAAAAGCGAAGCAGCAGACATCAACCAGTAGTACCGCTTCCGCTCCGATTGTCAAAACATGCTCGTATGGGCAAAGCGGGAACCCAACATACGAGCCGCTCGTTATTAACGAGGTTGCGTGGATGGGGACACTTGCGGGTTCGCAGAACGAGTGGGTGGAACTGAAAAACGTCAGGAACGTTCCGCTGAATCTGGAAGGGTACCAGCTTATTGATGGGGGTGGGAAGATCCACGTAACGCTCGGGAAGATTACCGTTCCCGCGGGCGGGTACGTGCTTCTCGAACGCACCGATGATGAGAGTGTGCCGGGTATTGCGGCCGATGTCGTGTACACCGGCGCAATCGGGAATAGCAATGAAGGATTGCACCTCTTCACGAACGTATGCGTGTTCCTTGATGCAGTGATTGCAAACCCCGCGTGGCCCGCGGGGGATAACGACACGAAACGCACGATGGAACGCACGGCGAGCTTGCAGTGGCAGACAAGCTATGCCCCGCTCGGGACGCCTCGCGCGGCGAACTCGCAAGGATACGTGAAGCCGTCGAGCGGAGGCGGTGGCGGATGGGGTGGAGGCGGAGGCGCTGCTCCACAAACCGATAGCGATACCAGCACGACAACGGGCACTGATTCTGGCGGGAACGACGACGCGAGCAATGGTAACTTTACCTACAGCACCTCAACCTCCGCGCTCATTGGTGAGATTTTCCCTGGGGCGGGGACGGGAGCGTCGGATGTCGAATGGGTGAAGTTGTACAACCCGACTGCCGACGCGGTGAATCTTGCCGGCTGGTCGCTCCGACGCGGGATGAGCGCAACGTCAAGTGAGGTTTTGCTTCAAGCGTTTCCGACGAGCACGATTCCGTCGCTCGGATTCTATCTTGTCGGCAGCCCCGAGTACGCCGCGTCGAGTACAGTGAGCGCTGACGCGGCGTACTCCGGCTCCGCGCATCTTTCCTATGCCGACGACGCACTTCTTCTCGTCAATGCGAATCTCGAGATTGTCGATGCGGTATCATACGCATCGGTCGCGCGGGGGAACAGTTTGGAGCGATACGCGTACGACGGCTCATTGTGTCATGAGCCAACGGGCATGTGGAATTTTCACGGGAACGGCTGCGCCGATGCATTATTTTATGAAAACGTCGCGCCGCGAGCGCAGAACCGGAGCAGCATGCTCGAGCCGCGGGACGTGCCGAGGCCATCAGGGAGTTCCGCAACATTCAGTTACACCCCCTCGTCGGTGACACTCTCTGGGAGTTGGAGCCCATATGTCGACGCAATGGGGGACAAGAACGGCCTTATCTATACGGTGACCGATGCGGTGAACGGCGATGTGTTTTACAGCTCCAGTTCGCTCGCTTTCTCTCAAAAACTGCTCGAGGTTGGGAGAAATTATCAACTCAAATTCCAGGCATTTGATAAGGACGGTCTTGGCTCGGCCATAGCAAGTTCTACGATCGCCGCGCCGAGTTTCTTGGACGAAGTGTATCTCTACCCGGATAACCGCGCAGGCGGGACGAAGTATCTCGTCGAAGCGTATTATGGTGCATATCCCTTTATTCCCGACGTGTATCAAGGTGGAGCGAACGCGACGTGGAAAGGCGTTATTTTCTCGCTTGACCGCGAGCCGGTGGAGGACAACCTGCTCACGACATCGGGCAAATTCGAGCCAGCGGACACAAACGGTGTCCTCAACCTTCGTTACAAGCAGTGTAGTGGTTCCGATACTCCGCTCCGTGCCGTCATCTTCCCCGATGCCGCGAGTTTGTGCGACGTGATGGGGGGAGGACTCGTACAGCAGGGTATTTCTTTTGCGCAATTGGAAGACAAACACGTTCTTATCGAGAGCGCGAGTTCGACGAGCGAACTCACACTCTCACCGTCGGATTATCTCACTGCGTCATTCTACTCATTTTATGGTTCTGGCGGCGGAGAGCAGAAACTTAAGCTCGTTGCTGTCGACAAGACGAAACATCATTTCCAAATGAGCGGCGCGAACAAGTTTGCGCCAGTGATGGGCATGGCATCGACGACGCTTGACCACGCGCTCTCAAAGCTCACCGTATACTGGCAGCGCGCCATTGACCCCGACACACTTGACGGTGTCATTTCGTATGACATCAATTTCTCGCCTCCTGCGGGCTTTGACGAAACGCTGTGGCAGCGCGTCAGCGGTACCGATGCGGCGCGGCTCGCGTACGATAGGCAAGTGGGAAGTGGTGACAGTTTCATCATCGGCATGCGTGCGGTTGATGATTTCGGGAATATATCCGAGTCCGTGTACACATCGTGGTCGTACCCGTCAGCGACGGTGCACATTGCCCAGGATGCCGAGAATGGATGGAGCAGTGCGTGGGGATTTGTCACGTCAAACGCTTTGACTGAGCCGGACGAGGCAAGTTTCCAGAATATCATGCCCACTCAGGACCTCTCATTCAATTTTATGAACGTGAAGGTGAAATCGAACGGCGCGTACGGGAATGCGGAGAGCATCAGGTTGTCGGTGTATCCGGATAATGGCGCGGGGAAACCGGATTTCTCGGCGCCCGCCCACGAAACGCAAGTGAACGGAGTTTTGCCTGTTGCGGGAATCCAGGAGATTGCCTTCACGTTTCCGGGCGCCGTGTCGCTTTCTGCGGGGGAGACATACTGGTTTGTACTCGACATTGCAGGCGGCTCTGGGCAACCCTATTTCTACAACAAGTGGTACAACGCGATTATGACGGGCGGCACCGCGTATGTTGGTGGGAATGCGGGTAGGGGACTTATGCGAGGCAATTTGAGTTCATGCGGAACGTTCTGCTCATTCGACGGGGATTATTACGACACCGGTGCGTCGGACTGGTATTTTTCACTCGGACTTCAATGACGCTCTCGGAACTGAAACGGTTCGTGCTTGATATGTTCTTCCCTCCGCGATGCTTCGGCTGCGGAGCGTACGATGCGTATCTTTGCGGTGCCTGCGCCGCTACGCTTGAGGTGAGTCCACTCGTCTGCCCCGTCTGCGGCGGGCAGAGTTTCACGGGTGAGCGGCATCTCACGTGCGGCAAGGCGCGGCACGGTCTCGATGGCCTCACCTCCGTCTGGAGATATGACGGCGCGATGCGGAACGCTATTCAGGGGATAAAATACCACCATATCTACGACGCCATTCCCGAGCTCATGGCGCGGGCGGCGAGCGTACTCGAAGAGGACTGGTTCCGGTACGAGCGGTTTTTCGATTTCGCGAAAACCGCCGGTGCGATTGCGTATGTTCCGATGCGGGCGCGCGCGGAGCATGAGCGAGGGTTCAATCAGGCACGGCTCATCGCGGAGCATATTGCGCGGCGATTCGGGAAACCAGTGAGCAACCTTTTCCGCAAAGTACAGAACATCCCCTCGCAGACGACGCTTGAGGACACGGAGGCTCGGGCGCGGAATGTGCGTGGCGCGTTTGCACTGAAGGCGCCGCCGCCGCAGAAACTTATCATCATCGATGATGTGTGGACGACCGGTGCGACCATGCAGGCATGCGCGCGGGCGGCGCGCCAGCCCTTCGCGCAAGGCTACGGAGCTGCGCCGCGCGGCGGCGCGGAGGAAATCTGGGGATTCACCCTGACGAGGGCGGTATAATTTTTTCGAGCATGGAGCGCAAAAGAGGAAATAATGATGCGTATATAGATGGAAATAACTTATACCGCGGCGCGAATGATTCGGGGTGGAAAATAGATTTCCAGTTTGCGCCGTGAGTCAAACTCGATTGTTGACAGGAAAGAAATATGGACAAGTGTATCTATATAGAAGACGATAGCTATCCGGGGCGCCTGCGGAGCATCCCGGACCCGCCGTCGCCGCTGTATTACAAGGGCGCATGGCGGAAGCAGCTTTTCCTACAGTGCCTTGGTGTGGTGGGGACGCGGCGGATGACGAGCTACGGGGAACGGGTGGCGCGCGACCTCGTGCGGGAGATCGCTGGTGCGGGCATTACGATCGTTTCCGGCTTCATGTACGGCATCGATGCGACGGCGCATCGCGCGGCGGTCGAAGTCGGCGGACGGACGATTGCGGTGATGCCGTGCGGCATCGACGTGATCCACCCCGCGTACCAGGAAGATTTGTATCGCGAGATCCTGAACCGAGGCGGCCTCGTCGTGTCAGAATATGAGGGAACGTTTCCCGCGGAAGTGTGGACGTACCCGGCGCGCAACCGCATTGTCGCGGGGCTTTCGCAGGCAGTGCTCGTTATTGAGGGTGGTGCGCGGAGCGGCTCGCTTATCACCGCTCGCCTTGCGCTCGAATACGGGCGGAAACTTTTTGCCGTGCCGGGACAGATTACAAGCTCCGTTGCAGAAGGGACGCTCGCACTGCTCAAATCAAAGCAGGCGGAGATGGTAACCGTCGCGGCAGATGTGCTGAAATATTATCGCATTGACATTGATGAAGCGGGGACCGATACCAATGCAACCGTGCTTGAGGATGACGTTGCGGAAAGCGGAGCAGTGGTGTGCGATGAGGCGAGTATCCTCTCGCTTTTGCAACGTGAGGCGCTCACGGTGAACGAGCTGAGTCGCAAGCTCGGCGCATCGAGCGATGAGGTCGGAGCCCTGCTTTCTCTTATGGAGCTGCAGGGTGCGGTGATTGAAAAGTTAGGCAAGTACCATGTTGGTTAATGTATTGTCGGCAACACTTTCGGGGCTGCACTCGGTTGGCGTCGAGGTTGAAGTCAACACAGCTTCGCGTGGATTGCCGGGTCTTGATATTGTCGGACTCGGTGATAAAGCAATCCAGGAAAGCAAGGATCGCGTGCGGACGGCGATTGTGAATTCTGGTATCGAATTTCCCCAGCGGCGCATCACCGTGAATCTCGCACCTGCCGATGTGCCGAAGGAGGGCTCGTTGTATGATTTGCCCATCGCGATCGGCATCCTCTCCTTGGTCTTTAAGTATGCCGTACCGCAGGACGCACTTTTCTTCGGCGAACTGTCGCTTGACGGTGGATTGCGGCACGGGAGAGGCGCGTTGCTTCTCGCACTTTTCGCGAAAGAGAAGGGCTTCAAAAAAGTTTTTGTTCCGATGGCTTCGGCGAATGAAGCATCAGCTGTCAGCGGCATCGATATATACGGCGTACGGAGCTTGACGGAGCTCCTTGCACACCTCGCGGGTTCGGAAACAGTGCAGCCAGTGACGCATATTGATGAGCCACGAGAGGAACTCGAAATTGAATTCGATATGTCGGAAATCGCCGGTCAGGAGCAGGCAAAACGAGCGTGCCTTATCGCAGCGTCTGGCGGACACAATATGATCATGAGTGGGAGTCCTGGTGTCGGGAAAACGATGCTCGCGCGAGCTTGTGCGGGCATTTTACCCCCACTCACCGACCGCGAGGCGCTTGAGGTGACGAAACTCTATTCCGTATCGGGACGGATTCCGCCGCATGGCGGCATCATTCGCGAGCGGCAGTTCCGTGCGCCGCACCACACCATCTCATCCGTCGGTCTTATTGGCGGCGGGGCAGTGCCGCAGCCGGGGGAGATCAGCTTGGCGCACCGCGGCGTGCTTTTTATGGACGAGTTCAACGAATTTCCGCGCTCGGTGCTTGAGGCGCTCCGCCAGCCGATGGAGGACGGCTCTATCACCATCTCTCGGAGCAAGGAGCATATTACGTATCCGGCGGAATTTATGCTCATCGCCGCGGCGAATCCGTGCCCATGCGGATATCTCGGCCATCCGCACCGAGCGTGTACCTGCTCGCCGCGGGAAATCGAGCGGTACCGCAAGCGCGTGTCCGGGCCGATACTTGACCGTATTGATTTGCATGTGCGGATGGAGCCGGTTGCGCCGGAGAAATTACAGGAGAGCGTGAACCGCGAACTGCGTCAGACAACACACGCGCTTCGCGACGATGTGGAACAGGCGCGGGCGATTCAACTCAAGCGCTTTGCCAACGCGGGCATTGCCACGAATGCGGAAATGAAAAACTCGCATCTCAAGGAATTCGCTCGGCTCTCGGGCGCCAGTGAGGAGTTATTGCTGCTTGCGAGCGCGAAGCACCACCTTTCCGCACGAGGGCACTTCAAGCTTATCAAGGTCGCACGAACGATTGCGGATTTGGCAGGGAGTGAGTGTGTCGAGCGCGAACATCTCGCCGAAGCTCTCCAGTTTCGACAGAAATTTTGTGACGAGTAAAATCCATGAGACAGGCCGTTGGGGAAATATATCATATCTGTAACAGAGGCGTTGATGGGCGCGAGATTTTTCTTAATGACGGTGACTACTTGCGCGGCGTTCATGATCTTTTTGAATTTAACAATCAAGACATTGTCTCGAATACCGCTTATTCTTTCAAAAAATCTGTGGATAACTTTATGGGTATCGGATACCCATATATTGAGATTGAGAAGAAGAGAACGTTACTTGTCGAGGTGTTGGCATTTGTGCTGATGCCTAATCACTATCATTTATTGCTCCGTCCGTGCGTTGACAGCGGAATTCCGCTGTTTATTAGAAAATTTAATGGTGGCTACGCAAGATATTTCAATAAGAGGTACGAGCGTTCAGGAGCGCTTTTCCGAGGGAAGTATCGGTGCAAACACGTTGATACGCCAGAGTATTTCGAGTACGTCTTGTATTATGTGCACGCGAACGCGCTCGATCTTGTCTATCCCGAATGGCGAGAAGGGAAATTACAAAACGCTGCTGAGGTTCTTGAATATCTGGAGACGTACCGGTGGAGCAGCTTCCCGGACTACGCCGGTTGGAAAAATTTTCCATCGGTGATACAGCGAGAATATCTTCGAGATCTGCTGACTGGCAATCCGAGGGAGTATCGGAACCGGTTTATGAATTGGTTAAGCGACTTCGAAACCAATCGAGATTCATTGATGGGGCTTGAATAGCTGTGGATAACTTTATGGGTATCCGATACCGATAAAGTTATACACAGGTGGGTATGATATAATGGAAGGAATGGCGAAGGGGACGGAGAGTCGGACGGGCGTGCCAGAGAAGACACGCAAGGAGGAACTGTACATACTCATCGGAGGAGCCGTGTTGCTTGTCGCCGTTATTGTCGTCGGCATCGTGTCGGGCGGCGGGACGAGAGGCGGTCCTTCCGGCACGAATGAGACGGGAATGAATGCGACCAGCACCATGACACCGCAGGAGGAGTTGCAGAATACGGGGTACACGCCGAGCGTGCCGCAGAACGCGGTGGAGACGCCCGCGCAGACAACCGTGCAAGTCGTGACCGACCCGACGAAGGATGAATCGCTCGGTATCTACCATGTCATCGCCTCGCGGAACGGCTATAACCCGAGCCAGCTCGTCGTCGTGCAGGGGAACATCGTGCAGCTTACCTTTACGTCGCAAGGCGGACAGTACGATTTATCCATTCCCGCGATGGGGGTGTATATCACGAGCCCTGACGGCGTGGACAAGCATACCAGTTTCCGCGTGCCGCAGAGCGGGACATTCAAGATGGCCTGCCAGGACTACTGCCCGAGCGGCGGGCTTGAGGGGACGCTCGTCGTGAAGCCGAAATCATAACTGTGGATAACTTTATGGGTATCCGATACCGATATATTGCACTGGGGG
>CAZAZV010000003.1:0-51307 GCA_964489845.1 uncultured Candidatus Saccharibacteria bacterium | reverse complement strand
CGCGCTCAGCGCGTGGCACATTGTCAGCGATTTTGAAAATAGGTGCGAGCTTGGTAAAATAAAGACATAAAAAACCATCTCCTAGGGGAGATGGTTTTCTTGTGCTGATATGAAGGTACGGGAATTGAACCATGGGCGGGGGTCGGGGAGACGCGGGAGCGTCTCCCCGTGTCGGAAGTCCTCGAAACCGAGGGTTTCGAGGACGGAGCGATCCGCCGGCTGGCGGAGAGTGAGTAGGGAAATTCCCTCCCGCGGCACAAGTTGGAAAATGGCAAGTTGGCAGAGTGCGCCGCAAGCGGCGCGGCGGCCATTTCATACTGCAATTTCGGGGCAAACGAGAATTCGCGGTTTCGCATCGGGAAAAGAAAATTTTTAACCACATGAGATACGTCATCTACACTGGTGGAGCTTCAGGAATTTGCCACCAAAGAAAAACTTGAAATTGTCAGCGGAGCGGCTCACTTCGACTTCGCTCAGTACAAGCCGCCGCAATTCAGAATTCTCGCGGGGGGATTTCCTCGCTGCCGCAGGCGGCGAAATGCGTAACGTTTAAGTTTAATTTGATTTCCCGCGCCCGGGCGGGTATAACAAAGAACAGATCCTATACGAGAAAGGAGTAAAGCATGGAAGAATACCGGGCGGTCGGCTCGCGCTGCGCCGTCGACCTGAACGCTCTCGCCAGACTCGTTCCTAGAGAAAGAGCATGCTCGATTCTGGAGCAATGGGGATTCAGAATCGTGCGGTTGGACGTGGTGGATATCGCCGCGTGGCACGCGAGGAGAAAGACTTCCTATCGGGTCGGATGCCGGATGATGGAAGCGCCGGAAGCTTTCGATTGCTCAAGTTTCGTCAAATGGTGCTACGGCATACTGGGTATCTGGTTGCCGCGCCGGGCTATGCAGCAGAAAAGAGTCGTCAAGGCAATTCCCGTCATTGACCTTGCTGCCGGCGATCTGCTCTTCACGTCCGGGAACAGCAGCTACAATTACTACCACCAAGATCCGTCAACAAGAGTCAGCCATGTGGGAATTGGAACCGATCGAGACACCGTGCTGCACGCTTCCGTAAAACAAAAGAGCGTTATTGAGAGTCCCCTCGACGAATTCCTAGGGACGGGCGAGTTGCGTGGCGCGGGGAGGGTTATCCCCTGCGGGAGCGACCTCGTAACGCTCATCACACCGGCAACGAGTTTTAGAGATCCCATAGAAACGTCGGATGATGTATGGTGGCTTATCGTCTCAAGCGTCGCCAAAGCCGATTCTCCTTGAGTCGGCTTTTTGTTTTTCGCTGATATAATGAAAGCATGATTGTAGAAGCGATTACGACACACGTATTCAAAAAGCGCGAGAAGCTCCTCCCCTTTATCCTGGAACATATCCCGAATTTGGGAAATGGAGACATCCTCGTCGTCACATCGAAAGTGGTAGCGCTGTCGCAGGGCAGAGTCGTCCCATTGGAAAATAAAGAAACCGCCATAAAGAAAGAAAGCAGTAGGTTTATAAAAGGAGCGTGGTGTTACCTGACACTCCGAAGCGGCGAGTGGTGCGCCAATGCCGGCGTCGACGAATCGAATGCCGCGGGAAAGGTGATCCTCTTGCCTGAAGAGCCGCGCCGCGCCGCGCGCGAGTTGTTGAAAGACATAAAGGCGGTGTTCGGCCTCTCAAAGTGCGGCGTTATCATAAGTGACACACGGACCGTTCCGCTCCGCAAAGGATCTCTCGGTATCGCGCTCGCGTGGGCGGGTTTCGAAGGGCTCGAAAGCTACGTCGGGCGGAAAGATATCTTCGGCAGGAAATTCAAGATGGAACGGGCGAATATTGCCGACGCGCTCGCCGCGGCTGCCGTGCTCGCCATGGGAGAAGGCAACGAAAGGAAACCGCTGGCGCTCCTGCGGGAAACCGGGATGCGTTTCAATAATCGCGCGTATGACCATGGAGTTCTTTCGGTGCGGCCGGAGAGCGATATCTACAAATCCGTATACGGCCGTTGACAGAAGTCGAAACCGTCATATAGTTCGAGAAGCAAACTATAGAGTGAAGGAGGACAAATATGAAGAAAGCGTTCGTCACGCCGATTATAGAAAAAGTGGCGAAGGAACTCGGCGTCAAAATCACGGTTGAGCCGCAGTACGGGTACGCCGCTCAAGTTATAACACCGCGCGGTGAGAAAAGATATTTCCGAAACGCCAGTTTCGACCTCAATACACTCGGCGCCGCGGCGATTGCGCAAGACAAAGCCTACGCCACCTATTTTATGCGCCGCATGGGATATCCCGTGCCAGAAGGACAGGAATTCTTCACGCCGCGGTGGTGCGAGGTGATAGGCAGCGGGCGAAATCTCGAAGCGGCATACCAGTATGCCAAGCAACTCGGGTTTCCTGTCATCGTGAAACCGAACAGCAAGAGCCAGGGAAGCGGCGTCGCGAAAGTCTGGAACAAGAAAGAACTGCTCCAGGCGGTGAGCGCGTTCAGGGGAAGAGAGAATGTCTTTCTCGTCCAGCGCATCGTACCGGGAGACGACTATCGGATTGTCGTGCTGGACGGCGAGGTCATCTCGGTATACCGGCGATCGCCGCTCGCGGTCACGGGGGATGGACGTTCTTCCATGAGAGAACTACTCCGAGAGAAACAGCAAGAGTTCGTGAAATGGGGACGTGACACAATCTTGAACGCGGATGATATGCGTATCAAGAACACCCTCAGGCGGCTCAAGCGTTCGATGGATTCGGTTCCGAAGAAGGGAGAGCGGGTCGAACTGCTTCCGAACGCAAATCTCTCGACCGGCGGGGATGCCGTGGACATAACATCCCTCACCCATCCCTCCTGGCGGAAGCTTGCCGCAGAGCTCGCGCACGATATGAACTTGACTGCGGAATTGATGTGATGGTCCAGGGTACACTTGAGACGCCGCCGCGCTCGTATGTCGTACTTGAAGTCAATGCTTCAGCCGGTCTCGATAACTATGCCCGGCTCGGCGAGCGGCAAATGCGCATCGTCGAGAAACTGTACGAGAAAGTCCTTCGGGCGATACTCAAATGACAAGTATGCGTACGTAAGCCGACTCCCGAAATGAGTCGGCCTTTTTATCAAGAGACGAGAATGTAGTAACATAATGAACGTATGGCGATACGGATAGTGAAAGAACCGATAGACAGGGAGGTATTGCGGGACATCGCCGCACGCCAGTTCGGCATCCTGGTAAAAGCGGTTGTCGACGTGGAGAAAGGGATTATGGCTATCGGCGGCGAACTGCACGCAGACGAAGAAGTCGCGCTCTCCGAGCAGGGTTCGACACGGGAGGATACATGGGGCATCAATATCTACCCCGATAAGTCCGGCGACGACTGGCTCGAATTCGACTCGATGATAAATATCAAGCCGCACTGCGGCAATCGTTCCCGCGATATCGAAAGCAAGGAGACACGGGAGCACATACGCGGCGTCGTCGATAGACTGGTGAAACGATAAGATGCGGCACGAAGAACTTGCAAACGGCGGATGGCGAGACCTGTCCCTTATGGAGCAGCTCGGTAATATCGGGAGCGAGATAAACCGGGCGGCGAATGCGGAAGGTAAAGACGAGGAACGGTTCCGGAGCGCCGCGGAGCGCGCGCTGGAACTTTTCGACTTGACGCTCTCCGACTCGCGCTGGCGGGGACGCCAAAGAGAAATCGCCCGCGCGCGGGAAGTTTTTTGCGACACCGTCTTCGGTACGCGTGAGTATAAGGACACGCTCAAAAACCTGCTCCGCTATTTCGACGAGTTCGCCTACGCGGCGCGGATGAAGGAATAGTTTGTACCCCCGGCAGGAATCGGACCCGCATCCGCTCCTTAGAAGGGAGCTGTTCTGTCCATTGAACTACGGGGGCGAGCGAGGCGGAAACATAAACGAAGTTTATATTTCCGCCGAGTGATGCCACCGAAGCGGATGCGCACGGGGCACCTACAATTGAAATCATATGGGTTGAGACGTAAGATTGCAATGAAGACGGGCCGTCGTATAACGGTAGTACACGGGCTTTGGGAGCTCGCAGCCCGGGTTCAATTCCCGGCGGCCCGACTGAATGATTGACATTTATACTATGCAACCCGATAGTTAAATCTATCGGCGTCAGATACCAGCAGTATGGTGGGCGTAGCTCAACTGGCAGAGCACCAGCTTGTGGAGCTGGTCGTTGTGGGTTCAATTCCCATCGCCCACCCCATCGTGCTACAATGGGGCGCAGTCATCTTTCCGAGTGCGGATAGAAATTGAGAAGAAGGAGGAATAGGGCAGTGGAAGAGTTGATGGGGACAATCAAGATAGACATCGACCGATCGGTGCCGTGGCTGCTCCTCGGGGGCGTACTCATCGGCGTTGCGGGGTTCGCGTGCATGCTCATCGGCAGCGGCGTCAAGAGGACGGCAGCGATGTGGTTCGATTTTTCCGAATCGCTCAATCCTCTGCAGTACATCACGGGACTCGCGCTCGGATTCATGTCGTTCGTAGCCGTAGGAATATTTCCCATAACACCCATCGTGGCGGTTCTCTACGGCATCATTGCTCAATTTTTCCCCTGATTTCGTAACAGCCCCGTGAAAAACGGGGCTTCTCATTGGGGACGCTCGTGTGGTATACTGGGATGGTTAAAGGGCGCAGTAAAACCAAATAACCTACCTAACATACATATGAAGAAACTTATGGGAGTGGTGCTTGTCGGTGCATTGAGCGTCGTGACGGCGGTTCATGCCGCGAAAGCCGACGATACGCCGTTCGGGGACCTTCAGCAGAAAGCGATCCAGTTCGGGAAGCAGCTCATCGGGGGAGGCGACGATACGGAAAATCAAAATTCGGACACGGAGGTGACGAGCTCGGAGAACGAACAGCCCGAGATGCCGGAAAGTCCCGAGGTGGAAGCAACGGATTCCGAAACAGAAGGAACAAGTTCAGTGAACGACGTCTCGAAAATCATAGATTTCTACAATAACTGGACGCCTCCCGCGGACAGCACGACGGGACCCGGTCAGATGCTCATTGCTCCGAATCCGATGGCGGTACCGCACATGAGCGCCGAGGCGCTGCAGGAAAAGGAGCAGGAATTGAGCGATGAGGAGGCGAAACTGAAAGTTCAGTTCGCATCGACGACGGGGGTCATCGTGAGCGGGGCATCGAGCACAATCCCTGTCACAAGCCTCATACGGGAACGGCATAACTTGGAAGCGCAGCGGGTGGTGAGCGTGCAGGAGGCGGTGGCGGCGAAGCAATCAGAGTACGAGGACGCGGTAGCGCAGAATGCGGCAACGGCAAAAACGAGCTTGCAGGATATTCAAGACAAGACGAAGCAACAGCTCGCGGCAAATATCGTCGACAATCTCTACGCCGTGCAGAAGCGGATGCTCGACCACTTCATAAGCGTGCTTGATAAGCTCGGCGTGGTGCTCACGAATATCTCAACAAGAACCGACAAAGCGGTGATGGCCGGTGTTATCACGAAAGACCAGGCAAGCGGCATCTACAACGCCATCACGGCGGCGCGAAACTCAATCACGAGCACGAGGAACGACGTGCTTGCCGCCTATGGTGCCGTGGCGGAACCGTCGATTCCGGGCAATGCGACCATTCAGGGCGTTCAGAACGCGCTGAAGAGCATGCGGGATACCATAAAGACGAACTTGCTGAAGCTGGAAAACGGGGTGAAGAGCGATTTCGGCGCGGTTCAGAACATCGCGGTGCAACTGGCGCAGATACCGCGGGTCGATGAAGCGAACGCATCGTCATCAGACGGAGAAACCACTTCGTCATCGGACACGAATAATCAATAACCTATGAACCAGAAATATTGGTGGATTATCATCGTCATACTCGCGATTATCGTGGTGGGCGTGTGGGTGTGGCGGCTCGGCAGCAGCCATGTGTCACCGACGGAACCGACGGGAGCCGCAGCGACATCGACGGCGCCTGCGGCGGGAACGTCGACGACGGTACCGGGACTCGGTGCCGACACGACGGGCGACATACGGCAGCAGTTGCAGGGGATTAATCCGGGCGGCGTCAATAACGAGCTGAATCAGGTCAATCAGGACTTGAACAACTTATAGCATCAAACGCACGCGAAGACACCGGAAAGCGCCCCCGCGGGGGCGCTTTCGCTTGAGTGAAAGCGGGCTTCGCTCATATACTGAACATATGGAAAACGAAAAGAAAATATACCTCGATTACGCGGCGACAACGCCGGTCGATGAGCGCGTGCTTCGCGCTATGCAGCCATATTTTTCAGAGAAATACGGCAATGCGAACGCGATTCACTCGTTCGGACAGGAGGCGCTCAAGGCGATTGACGATGCGAAGGAAACGATCGCGCGCGCCATCGGTGCGAAGCGGGGAGAAATCATCTTTACTCCGAGCGCGAGCGCGTCGAACAAACTCGCCATGGAGCAAACCGTGGAACGCGCGCTCGATGTCGTGACGTTTTCCGGGAAACCAAACATCATCGTTTCCTCCATTGAGCACAGTTCGGTCATACATACGGCGAAGAAGCTTGAGGAGCGGGGAATTGAGACAAGAATGCTGCCGGTAGACAAAAGGGGCATCGTCGACCTCGAAGGATTCAGAAACCTGCTCGATGAGCGGACGGTTTTCGTCTCCGTGATGTACGTAAACAACGAAATCGGCACCGTAGAGCCGCTCGCGGAAATTGCGAAAATAATAAAAGAGTTCAGGAAATCCCAAAACGCGTATCCGCTCTTTCACACAGATGCCTCACACGGACCGCAGTATCTCTCATGCAACGTGGACGAACTCGGTGTGGATGCCATGACGCTCTGCGCGCACAAACTTTGCGGACCGAAGGGTATCGGCGCACTCTATACGAGAGGCGAGCGGCTCGAGCCGGAGCTCGAGAAGGCGACCGCGAATACGCCCGCCATAGTCGGATTCTCCGCGGCAGTCGAGCTCGCGAGCGGGACGAGGAAAACGGAACGTGAAAGAATGGAGCGCCTTGCGGAGTATTTTATACAGAGAGTCGAAGCGGCCGCGGGGGATGCGGAGCTCAACGGCATACCCGAGGCGAAGCATTCGGAACGAGTTCCGCACATCGTGAGCGTGTATTTCCCAGGGCGCGACGGGGAAGAGCTGCTCATCAAGCTCGATATGGCGGGCGTTGCGGTGTCGACGGGTGCGGCGTGCGCCGCGCGGGCCATCGAGCCGTCTCACGTCGTGCGCGCACTCGGGTACGGCGCGGACCGCGCGAAAAGCACGCTGCGTTTCAGTTTCGGGAGGTGGACAACGAAGGAAGAACTCGATGAAGCGCTCGAACGGTTGAAAAAGATACTATAATAAAGCTATGCAACAGAAAAAGAAGACCATCATCACCATCGGCGCCGCCGTGGTACTGCTCGGTTTGATTTTGCTCGTTCCCCAGTCGCGAGCGAGCCTCCTCGACAGTTTCAGGAATCTTTTGAGCGGCCTTGTACCGGAAGCGACCTCGACGCCGAGTACGGCACCGCAAACGTCGCTCTACCAGCCGACCGTTAATTACGAAAACGCCGTCGTCTCCGCCGTCGAGAAGACGACGCCCGCCGTCGTCTCGATTGTGATTACGAAAGACGTGCCGATCGTGGAAAGTTGCCCGTACAATCCGTTCGGAAACCTGCCGCCGGAGTTCCAGCAGTTCTTCGGAAGCAACGATATGCAATTTTACGCGCCCTGCCCCGATTCTGGCAAGACGCAGAAACAGGAGGTGGGCGGCGGGAGCGGCTTCATCGTCTCGCCCGACGGTTTGATTGTGACGAATAAGCACGTGGTGCTCGACCCGAGCGCCGACTACACCGTTTTCACGGAAGACGGGAAGAAATATGATGCGAAGGTGGTCTCGCGCGACCCCTCGCAGGACGTCGCGCTCATCAAAATCACGCCGCCCGACGGCGGATTGCCGACGGTGACGCTTGGCGATTCCGATACGCTGAAGCTGGGACAGACGGCGATTGCCATCGGGAACGCATTGGGGGAATTTCAGAACAGCGTGTCCGTGGGCGTCATCTCCGGCCTCTCGCGGAATATCACCGCGGGCGGGGAAGGGAACTTCACGGAAAACATCAACGACGTGATACAGACGGATGCGGCAATCAACGCGGGGAATTCCGGCGGGCCGCTCTTGAATCTCCGCGGCGAAGTCGTCGGGATGAATACGGCAATGGCGCAGGACGCGCAGAGCATCGGCTTCGCGATACCGATTAACGTCGTGAAGCGCGACATTCAGTCAGTTGAAAAGACCGGAGAAATCCAGGCGCCGTACCTCGGCGTGCGGTATCTCTCCATAGATGCGGACATCGCGAAAGCGCAGAACTTGCCCGCGTCGTACGGCGCCTTGGTGCGGGGGAACCAGGATGGGCCGGCAGTCGTGCCGAATTCTCCGGCGGAGCAGGCGGGACTCCAGGCGGAAGATATCATCCTGAAAGTGGACGGGAAGCAGGTGACCATCGATACGCCGCTTTCGGAGCTTATCGGCGAACACAACGTGGGGGACACCGTCACGCTCGACGTATTCCGGAACGGCAAGGAAATCACGCTTCAGGCGACACTTGAAGCGATGCCGAAAAACCTGTAGGATAGTAGCAGTCGTTAGACGAGTCTGCTAAAACAAGCTTCTATAACTACTTTCCACTTTCCGATAACTAATCTCTAACCCAAGCATGCCCAATTTTCATCGATTTACCGTCAAAGCACAGGAAGCGCTCGAGCGCGCGCAGGGGCTCGTCGCCGAATACAATCACGGAGAATTGTCCGCGTTCCATCTCGCGCTTTCTCTCCTGGAAGACGAGGAAACGCTCGTCCGCCCCATGCTCATCGAGGCCGGCGTGGACGCGGTGAGCTTGGAAGACGAATTGAAACACAGGCTCGAAGAATTGCCGAAGGTATTTCCGAGCGGAGACCAGGTGAGCCAACTCTACCTCTCGCAGGAGGTGATGAGAATTTTGAACCACGCTGTCGAGCTCGCCTTGAAGAGCAAGGACGAGTTTGTCTCATGCGAGCACATTCTGCTCGCCATAGTCGATTACCCGTCCGCCTGCGGCGATTTTCTGAAACGGCAGGGTGCGCGGCGCGACGAACTCGTTCGCGCGTTCAAGCATCTCCGCGGGAGTACGCGGGTGACCGACGAGTTTCCGGAAACGAAGTTTCAGGTACTCGAGAAGTACACCGTTGATATCACAAAGCAGGCGCGCGAAGGCAAGCTCGACCCGGTTATCGGGCGCGAGAACGAGCTACGGCGCCTCATGCAGATACTCTCCCGCCGCACAAAGAACAACCCCGTCCTCATCGGCGAACCGGGCGTGGGAAAGACGGCGATTATCGAAGGGCTCGCGCAGCGCATCGTGAATGGCGAGGTACCGGAATCGCTGAAGGGCAAGCGGGTGATTTCGCTCGATTTGGGCTCGATTATCGCCGGGACAAAGTTCCGTGGCGAGTTCGAAGACCGCATCAAGGCACTCCTCAAGGAAATTCGGGAAGCATCGGGCAATATCATCCTCTTCATCGACGAGGTGCATATGATGGTCGGCGCGGGCGCGACGGAGGGTGCCGTGGACGCGTCGAATCTCCTGAAACCGGCCCTCGCGCGCGGCGAATTGCGTTGCGCGGGAGCGACGACCTTGAAGGAATACCAGCGGTACATCGAGAAGGATGCGGCGCTCGAACGCCGGTTCCAGCCGATCGTGGTTGAGGAACCGTCGCTCGAAGACAGCATCGCGATTCTGCGGGGGTTGCGGGAGAAGTACGAGACGCACCATGGTCTCAAGATTTCCGACGAAGCACTCGTCGCGGCGGTGAATCTGTCGGCGCGATACATCACCGACCGGTTTTTGCCCGACAAAGCGGTTGACCTCATCGACGAAGCGGCGGCGGCGCGCCGCTTGGAATCCGACAGCATCCCGCAGCAGCTCGACGAGGTCCGGCGGGACATCACGCGGCTTGAGGTGGAGAAACAAGCACTCCAGAAAGACAGTTCGAAAGCGAAGCGCCTGAAGGAAATCGAGAAAGAGCTTACGGCGCTCAAGGAGAAAAACGACAAGCTGTCCGGCGAGTGGCACAACGAGAAAAACGCGGTCGAAGCGCTGCACAACGCGCGCAAAGCGGTCGAGGACTTACGGTGGGGTGCGGAAGTGGCGGAGCGCGAAGGGGAATTGGACAAGGTTGCGGAGATTCGTTACGGGGCGCTGCCCGAGGCGGAGAAGAAATTGAAAAACCTGGAGCGCGAATATACGAAGAAGGCGAAAGAGAAAGAAACGTTCATCAAAGAATACGTTTCGGACGAGGACATTGCCGCGGTGGTTTCCCGCTGGACGGGCATACCGGTGAGTAAAATGCTCGAGACGGAGCTTACGAAGTTGTCGCGCATCGAAGAGGTATTGGGAGAACGCGTCGTGGGACAGGAGGAAGCGCTCGGTGCCGTGGCGCGCGCACTTCGCCGCTCGCGGGTCGGCCTCGCGGACGAGGGGCGTCCCGTCGGGAGCTTTATGTTCCTGGGCCCGACCGGCGTTGGGAAGACGGAACTCGCCCGCGCGCTCGCGGCGTTCATGTTCAATGACGAGAGAGCGCTCATCCGCCTCGATATGTCCGAGTATATGGAGAAGCACACGACGGCGCGGCTCATCGGTTCGCCGCCGGGGTACGTCGGGTATGAGGAGGGGGGACAGTTGACTGAAGCGGTGCGGCACCGGCCGTATTCGCTCATCCTCTTCGACGAAATCGAGAAAGCGAATCCGGAAGTGTTCAACATTCTCCTGCAAATTTTGGACGACGGGCGACTCACCGACGGCAAGGGGAAAACCGTCAACTTCAGGAACTGCATCATCATTATGACCTCGAACGTCGGGAGCGAATTCTTCCGCCACGCGGCGGTATTGGGCTTCAAGACGGGAGACGAAGCGGGGGAGACGACTACAGAAGAAGGAGCATATCGGGAGCAGGTCATGGAATCCCTCCGTGACACCTTCAAACCGGAATTTTTGAACCGATTGGACGAAACCATCATCTTCGATGCGCTGAAACCCGCCTCCATCAAGAGAATTGTCGACTTGCAGCTCGAGGAGGTGAAGGCGCGGCTCAAGGAGAAAAACATCACACTCAAGGTGAAGCCGGAGGTGAAGACATACCTTGCCGAAAACGGGTTCGACCCCGACTACGGCGCCCGGCCGCTTCGCCGGCTCATTCAGAAATTGATTGTAGATGCGCTGGCTGATAAGCTGGTGAAGGGGCAAATCACCGATGGCGAAAACGTTAGCGTCTCATTTAATAGCCGCTCAAAGCGAGTGGAGCTCACTGTATAGAAGCGTCGTACTCGCCGGAGCGTTCGTTTCTTTGTCATTTTACCCGGAGGAGGGATGGCTCATCGCCGTCCTTCTGTGTTCCGCGTTGTTCTACTTCCTCATGGGGAGGGAACGGAAGCGCGTGAGAATCTCATTTGTGACGACGGCAGTGTCGGGGGCGGTGCTCTTCACGCACGGAGGGGTACTCGCGGCGCTCCCGCTCGGACTCGCATTCGTCGCGGTATTCTGGGTTCTGCACGACTCGACGCAGCCGCGTCATGACGCAGCGCAGGAACGGGAGGGGAAAAGCCGGTTCTTCCAGCCGTTACGATATCCCCTTATCCTCTTTCTTGGCGCTTCAGCGCTCCTCACGCTCGCGGAGAGCGTGTTTTTGGGTGTCTGGGCGGCGGTGGCGACGCTTTTCCTCGTCGCTCTCGCAGGGGAGATGCGGGAGGAGAACAACGATGCGGTGGAGCGCCTCCTCGACACGCTCCTTTTCGTATTTTTGGGGCTTTCCGGGCTCTTCTTCGCACATATGCTGCCCTTCTCACCGGTCTTGGGAGGGGCGCTCACCGCGCTCATATTGAGCGTTATGCGGGATATTTCCCGTTTCCGGGGGGAGCGCGACGGGCGCGCTGTTACCCCGTTCCTCCTGCGGGAAATGAGCGTTTTTGCCTTCGGGCTCCTGGTGCTCCTCGCCCTCGCGTTTATGTAACAGCGAGGTAACGGCGTCGTTATACCTAATGAACCTGCCTCATTGACATGTGGGATGAGGGAGGTAGTATAGAAGTAAGAACGGCTTAGGGTGAGGCTAAGCTCGACGCATAAGCAACCGGTAATGGAAGCTGTGGGAAATCCATCTACCGCTTCTTTGCTTTGCGCGCACCTCGCCCCAAGAACGGCGAGTTTTTTATTACATTGATTTGATACAGAACCTTCCGTGTCCAGTGCGGGGCCTCACCCCCGGCAGGAAGCAGGGAAGAACCGGAAATAAACAGTTTGGCAAAAGGTCGTACTGAAAAGCAGAAATTTGTTTCTTGGTCGAAACAAAACAAAAACAAGTCGATAAACAAAATTAACAGTAAATGAGTACCTTACAGAAAATCAGCATTGTCGCATTGTCACTCGTGACAATGATCGGCATGAGCGGTGTAGGGCACGCAGTATCGGTCACTGACTTGCAGAGCATGTCGCGGGACCAGCTCTTGGCGCTTCTGGTTCAGCTCTTATCGAGCTCGACCTCTACCACCACGAGCACAACGGGAACCACGGCGTGCACTTTCACGAGAAATCTGTATCCGGGAATGTCCGGTTCGGACGTGAAGTGTCTGCAGCAGTACCTGAACGGCGCGGGCTACACCATTGCGTCGAGCGGCGCGGGCTCTCCGGGCAATGAGAGCACGTACTACGGCTCGCTCACGCAGGCAGCAGTGAAGAAGTGGCAGGATGCGAACGGCATCAGCTACGGGAGCTACGGCGGCTACTTCGGTCCGTCTTCGCGGGCTAAGTACAGCGCGATTGCGGTTACCACAGGCGGAACTACGACCACCAGCACGACCACCGGCACGACCACCGGCCCAGTTGTATCAGTTCCTTCGGGAACAGACCTCGTGGTGCAGGTGGCGTCCGACAACCCGGGAGCGAAAGTCCTCGGTAGCGGAACGTCGTTCAACCCCGTCTTGAAAGTTATCTTTGCGGCGGGCTCGAAGGATGTTTCAATCAATTCTCTCACGCTCGCGAAGAGCGGCTTCGTCGCGAACACCAACATCAACGGTGTTGATGTCGTCGACGCGCAGGGGAATCGGTATGGGAACGTCATCACCTCAATCAACGCCGACAACACGATTGTTATCCCGTTCGCCACTCCTTTGGTCGTCAAAGCGGGAACGTCGGTTGAGTTGACATTCCGCGTCAACCTGTTGAGTGGCAACTACAACGGGACCGTCTCGCTCGCCTTGCAATCAGTGAGTTCCACCGCTTCGAACGTGAGCGCCTCGTTCCCGATTGCGGGTACGGCGATGAACGTCGTAAACGGCGGCAGCTCGATTGCCTCAACGACATTGGATGTCCTGACAACGACCGGCTCTTCGTCTCTGAACGTTGACCCGGCGCACTTGCAGGAAATCACGCGCTTCCGCATCCAGGAAACCTCGAGCAATGAGGACACGAAGCTGTACGGCTTGACGCTCTACAACTACGGAAATGCGGACGACACGGACTACAAGGACGTAACCTTGGAAGCGACGGACGGCACGGTGCTTGCCGTTGCCCAGCCGAGCGGTCAGTACGTCACGTTTAACCTGTCGAGCAACCCCTACCTCATCGGCAAGGGCCAGACGAAAGACCTGATCGTGCTCGCGAAAATCGTAGGTGGCACGACGAAGACGATTAATCTCGTCGTGTACAACAACTACGACATCGACCTTCGCGGCGTGTCGACCGGCGTCTCGCTCCTTCCGGGTGCGGGCACGAATGACTCGAGCTTCCCGATCGGCAACGGATTCAACATCCAGACGATTGGCAGCGGTACGATGACCTTCTCGAGAAGCGCCACATCGCCGAGCGGCTCGGTAGCCCCGGGCGCGACGGGTGTGGACCTTGCGGACTTCATCGCCCACCCGACGGGTGAGAACTATGAGCTTCGCCAGGTGAGCTTCCAGATTGCATCGAGCACCGGCAGCGCAAACTTGACCGGTACGGTGTATGTCAGGGTGAACGGTGGTATCGTGTACAGCGCAGCGGCTTCGACCTTCACGTCAGCCGCTACGACGGTAACACTCTCGAGCTACCCGATTTTGACAGCGGGTCAGGACAACACGATTAGCGTGTCGACTGATATCCCATCGACGGCTACGAGCTCGAGCGCCTACCAGGTGAAGTCGTTTGACCTCATCCAGGCGAAACGGCTTGTGACCGGCGACCTCGTTGACCCGGGTGTCACAGCGCAGAACGGCTACAACCTGACGGTATCGGCGGCGTCGCTCACAGTGACCACGCTGGCCACACCGGCGGCGAACTCGGTTGTTGCGGGCACGAACGGGTATGTGCTCGCGAGCTTCTCCTTGAACGCTGGTTCAGGAGGTGAGAACACGAGAGTCACCAAGATCGTGGTCACCCACAACGGTTCTTCGACAGTGAACACCGACTTGGGCAACTACAAGCTCTACAACGACGCGGATGGCGATGGTATTCCGCAGTCAAGTGAATACATCGTCACGAACGACTCGCAGAGCTCGCTCACACTTGGCGGCACGCCGGGCACGAACGACACGGTGACATTCACGCCGACACAGGCGATAGTCGTCACCCCTTCGATACCGGTAACCCTCATCCTGACAAGTGATGTGCTCTCCGGTGCGGCGACGGGCTCGACGAACAAATTCAACATCGCCTCGAGCGGCATCACAGCATCCGGTGCGGTAACCGGTAACACGGTAACCCCGACGTACGCGGGTTCAGGACAGGCGCAAACACTTGTCGCCGCAGGCAACCTGACCTTGTCAGTGCTCTCCGGTGCAGGCGCATCGCCGTCAGTGAACCAAATAGTGACGATCGGTTCAACGCCGAGCGTCGTATTCGCCTTCAAGATACTGCCACAGTATGAAGGAGCGAAGATCACAGTGTTGAAGCTCACAGCGAGCTCGACAGCTAATGGGACGCTTGCAACGACTACGCTGACCAACTTCCAGCTCTACAACGGTGACCCGTCTGCGGGCGGTTCGCTCGTAACGACGCAGCCGCAGTTCAATTCCTGTGCATCAGGTGTTTGTACTGTGAAGTTCACCGCCAACGACAACATATTCCAGAGCATCGTTCCGACGACTGGAATGAGTGTGTACATCAAGGCGACGGTTGGAGCGGCAGGCAACGCGGTCTTGGGTGACAGCTTCTCGTTCGACATTGCAGCGACTTCGAGCGTGTCCTCGACGGGTGCATCGTCGGCTACCACGACAACGGTCATCGGTACGCCAGCAGCGTCCGGTTACACATACGTAGTGCCGCAGGACGTGCAGATTACGGCGGTTTCGCCGACTGCTGCCGCCTCGTGCGGTTCTGCGGGTAACGGCTGCCCGTCCGGAACACAGTTGGCGGTCTACAAGATCTACAACCCCGGTCCGGCGTCAGTTCGCTTGGGTACCTCGACAAGCTTCAAGTTCACTCAGAGTGGAAACACGACGAGTACCTTCGGGATCTACACGACAGCCAGCCAGAACCAAACTTCAGGGTTCAGTGTTGAAATCGACAATGGAGTACAAGCAACGTCAGGCGGGTATGTGACCCTTAACATCTCGACCTCGACGGCTGCGAACCGCACAGTTGATGGTGGTTCATTCCGCTACATCGCGATTGAGAACTCTCAAGTAATGAAGAGCGGTGACACGGCGGCATTCGGTGTCGGCTCACTAGGAGACCTGAAATATCAGGTTGATGAGAGCAGCTTGGGCTATGACGGCAACGGAAATGGTACGACACTCGACACCATTCAGAACTTGCCGATCGACGGTACGCCATCGACTGCGATCAACAGTGCGTTGTAATCTGACGCGAGTTTCTCGATAGCGTAAATCGAACCAAGAGAGCCCTTCGGGGCTCTTTTGGTTGAGAATGCAAGTGATTTTGTCCGACGCCCAGCGGGCGTCGGACAAAGGGAGGTACTGGAAAACTGAGCGACGTCGGTGCATAATGAGCGCATGGATTACTTCAAAGTATCCCGCCTTTTTCTTTATACAATTCCCTTCGCGCTTGTTATTGTCACGACGTCGACGCTTTTCCCCTTCATTGTAGGAAAATATGCATGGTTCAGAACCGCGAGCGCGCTCGCCCTCGTTTTTTTCCTCCTCGGCCTTGCGTTCGACAAACGAGCGGGCGAATATCTGAACCGCCTAAGGCAAATCGTGAAGTCGCCGCTTTTCATTGGCTTAACGACATTCACGGTTGCGTTTCTGATTGCGGGCTTTGTTGGCATCAACCCGCATTTTTCGTTCTGGTCAAACTTCGAGCGCGGCGAGGGTGGGTTGCAGCTTCTGCATCTCTATGTATTTTTTGTACTTCTCCTGACGCTCTTCCGGAGCGATAAAGAGTGGAAACTGCTCGCAGGCACGTTCGTGGCGGCTGCGGTGCTCATGATTCTCTATGGTGTCGGCGCAAACCTGAATATCGGGCGCCTTATCGGGTCGGGAGGCTGGAGTCAGCGGTTTAGCGGCTCACTGGGGAATTCGGCATATGTCGCCGCATATCTGATTTTTGCCACATTTTTCGCCGTGCTCGCGATACGGAAGAAGCTCTTACTTGCCATCCTTGTCGCTCTTTTTGGACTATTTCTCATCCTCACGGGGACGCGCGGAGCGTATATTGGTGTGTTTGTCGGTGTTATCGGAGCGATCATTTATATGGCGGTACAGAGTAAGAAATGGCGCAAGCCGGCACTTGGGATACTCGCCGCACTCATCGTTCTGGGCGGCGCACTTTTCGCGCTTAAGAACACAGCAATCGTCCAACACTCACCCGCGAAACGCATCTTCGAGATCTCGCTTTCCGCACAGACATTCGGGACCCGTCTTGCCGCGTGGCGTATCGCCTGGAAAGGATTCCTAGAGCGCCCCATTTTCGGCTGGGGCCCCGGAAACTACCTCTATCTTTTCCAGCACATCAATGACCCCGCATTTTACAACGTGCAGACAGGCGACTACGGTGCGTGGTTCGATGAGGCGCACAGCATCGTCTTCGATAACCTCGCGGAGACCGGAGTAGTCGGGACACTTGCGTTCCTCGGAACGCTTGCATTCGCCCTGTGGCGGATTTGGGGAAAACGCACACTGGGAGAAGGGGAGCGCCATACGCCTCTGCGGGCACTCGCTCTCGGGACACTCGTGGCGTACGTGGTGCAGGGACTCGTCCTCTTTAACGTTTTGTCTATCTACCTCCCCCTGTGGGCATTCCTTGCCTGGAGCGAGTACGCGCTTAACCCTCGATTGAAGGCCACATGATTATGATAAAGAATATAACCATTGGTATCGGCATCACGCTCGCACTCCTTTCCATCTATTTCGGAGCGTATTTGCCGTATACGAGAGCACAGTTTTATATTGCGACACAGGAAAGCTTACCGTCGCTCACAACCGTCGATGGCATAGAAAGCGCGTTTAACAAGGTCTTTAACTACCGCTCGCCGATCGGGCAAGAAGAGGTAGTGAAGTTTTTTGTGGAACTCGTCCAGGGCGCGGTGGCGTCAGGCAAGGCACCGGAAGCGGTGCAGCAGAAGCTTGCGAGCTTTGCGGAGGGCAATATAGACCAAAGTGATGTGGTGCAGCTCGTGCAAATCGCGAATACATATGACATGATGTGGCGGGCGTTTCAGAAACAAGATTATTTCGACAAAGCGGAGAGCTACTACCTGAAAGCGCTCGCTATCGGTCCGAACTTGCCGCAAGCGCTCTATGGATTATTTGACTTGTACGGGACGGCGAGGGATACGGCAAAACTTGAGGCAATCGGCAAACGGATTATCGTGCTCTGGCCGAATGATACGCGCGTGCGAGGCATACTTGATGCAATCGCAAAAAGTAAGTAGAGTAGGGGAACGATGGTTAAGATAGGCATTATCGGCGTGGGATACGTCGGCGGCGCGCTCCGCGAGTGGTTCGAGAACCATCCGGAGCGCTTCCGGCTTTTTGTCTACGACAAATACAAAGAACTCGGTTCCCCGGAAGAAGTAAACCAAGCGAATATTATTTTCGTCGCCGTCCCGACGCCGTTTCATTTTGAGGAAAACCGCTACGACGACTCGGCGGTTGTGGAGACCCTGGAAAACATCGATGACGGGAAAGTGGTGGTCATAAAGTCGACGATCACGCCCGGTTCCACGGAGCGATTTCAGAAGAGGCATCCGAAAAAAATTATTCTCTTCAGCCCGGAATTCTTGCGAGCGAAGACGGCGGTGAACGATTTCCTGAATCCCGAACGGCAGATTATGGGGATTGTCGACGAAGCACACCGGAAATGCGCGGAGGAACTTTTCGAACTTCTGCCTCGCGCCCCGTACGAGAAAGTGCTCCATGCGACGGAAGCGGAAATGGTGAAATTTTTCGGCAACACGTATCTTGCAACGCGGGTGATTTTCGCGAATCAGATGTACGACGTGTGCGAGAAGCTCGGCGTGAATTACGATAACGTCCGTGAAGCGGTGAGCCGCGATGCGCGCATCGGCGGAAGCCATCTCGACGTTTTGTGCGACGACTACCGCGGGTACGGCGGTATCGGCCTTCAAAACAGCGCCTGTTTCCCGAAAGACATGAAAGCATTCATACAATTTGCCGACTCCATCGGTGTCGATTTGCAGCTGCACAAGAAAGCAGACGAATTGAACGAAAAACTGCGCGAGACGCATGGATAAGAAGGGAACAACAAAGACAGTCTTAGTAACGGGGGGCGCCGGCTTCATCGGCTCACACCTAGTGAGGGCACTTGTTGCCCGTGGGGACCGAGTCATTTCACTCGACAATTACTTCACCGGCTCCAAAGACAATCATGTTCCCGGAGCCGACTATCGCGAGGGGCACACCAAAGACATAGAGCGACTGATTCCGGAAATACCCGATATCGTTTTCCACCTTGGCGAATATTCGCGGGTGGAAAAAAGCTTTGATGATGTTCCGCTCGTCTGGGACTTGAATAAGGCGGGCACATTCGCCGTTTTGGAATTTTGCCGCAAGCGCAACACGCGAATCGTGTACGCCGGCTCGAGTACGAAATTCGGGGATGGGGGTTTGGGCAGAAATCAGAGCCCGTACGCCTGGACGAAGGCGAGTAATTCGGAGCTGGTAAATAATTACGGCTCGTGGTTTGGTGTCCCGCACGCCATCGCGTATTTCTATAACGTGTACGGGCCGGGCGAGATTACAACTGGACCGTACGCGACAGTTATCGGCATTTTCAAAGAATTGTATCGTGAGGGTAAACCGCTGACCGTCGTGTCACCGGGGACGCAAAAGAGAAATTTCACGCACATTGACGACATCATCACCGGCTTGCTCTTGGTCGGCGACGATGGTGTGGGAGATGGGTTCGGCATCGGCTCGGAGGGCAAGCATTCGATACTGGAAGTGGCTCAAATGTTCGGCGCCCCTGTAACGATGCTCCCGGCACGGGCGGGGAATAGGATGGATTCGGATATAGACACAAGCAAAGTGCGGGCACTGGGCTGGACTCCGAAACGCGACCTGCAGGAGCATATTCGAGACTTCATCGCCACGAACCGAAGTCAAGCATTATGAAAATTCTTTTCCTCTCCACTCAACTCTCTTGGGTCGGCGGTATTCAGCGATACAATCGAGACGTTATACATGCTCTGAAGAAGCTCGGAGTTGAAGTTTATCTTGTTGAACTGCGTGGTCCGACTCTTTTCCATAAGATAGTTTTCATCCTTGAAGCCATCGCTGGAGCGGTTTTTGCAAAACCGTCGGCTACGTTTTGTAGTCACGTCAATTTCCTGCCCATTTCCTATTATCTCCATCGAATCGTGGGGATACAGTATGTGGCATTCACATATGGAATAGAGGTGTGGAATCTAAAGAACGAAAGAGCGAAGATTGAGTATCTTAGGGAAGCAATTCAGGTCGTCACGATATCAAAGTTCACATTCGACAAAATGGTGAGCGGGGCGGGAATTTCTCCGAAAAGAATCACAATGCTCCCCCCCACAGTCAACGGTGATGAGTTCGATATACAGGAGGGAAGCAATGAGCAGGCGATAAAGAAACTAGGATTGAAAGTTTCAGATGAAATTATCCTTACTGTGGCGCGGCTCAACTCAAGCGAAGCGTATAAAGGATACGACAAAGTTATAGAAATCCTCCCCGACATAAAGAGAAAACACCCGCGCGTAAAATACGTGCTGGTTGGAGAAGGCAACGACAGAGAAAGAGTTGAGAGTTTGGTAAAGAGATTGAATCTACAGGATAGCGTGGTGCTCACTGGTCGAGTAAGTGATGAGGACCTCGCACGATATTATAATCTCGCTCGTGTGTTCATCATGCCGAGCAAGGGAGAGGGATTTGGTATAGTGTTCCTTGAAGCATTGGCTTGCGGGACACCAGTCATCGCAGGCAACAAAGATGGATCTCGGGACGCCGTGTTAAATGGAGAGACGGGGTTCTTAATTGACCCCGATAATCGTCGCGAAATAGAGGAAACACTTCTTCGTGTTTTAGAGGGAGAAGCACCGGGACGACTCCTCGACAAGCATTACTTGAGGACTCGAATCATGAGTGAATTTGGGCTTGATAGTTTCAGCAACAGGATTAAAATTCTTCTCAGCAACCTATGGACACAAAAAGAGCTATTATAACGGGTTTAACGGGGCAGGACGGTTCATATCTGGCGGAGCTTCTTCTGAAAAAGGGCTACGAGGTTCATGGACTTGTCCGGAGAGCAGCCTTTGAGGACCAACGTCAGAGATTTTCGAGAATAAACCACATCCTGGATAAGATAACCGTCCATTACGGAGACGTGAGGGATCTCCCCACCGTATGGAGGATGATTCACACTGTTCAGCCAGATGAAATATACCACCTTGCTTCCCAGAGCCAGGTAGCCCTTTCGTTTAAGGATGATTTTGGAACCCTCGAGACCAACATAAACGGGACTCATTACTTGTTGGATTCTATCAAGAACCTGAGATCCGACTGTAAATTCTATTTCGCAGGTACCAGCGAGATGTTTGGAAGTGTGGAAGAGTCTCCACAGAATGAACGCACGCCTTTTCATCCAGTATCCCCCTATGCGATATCCAAGCTGGCATCTTTTCACCTGACCAAATTTTATCGGGAGGCATACGGCATATTCTCATGCTCGGGAATACTTTTCAATCATGAGTCGCCCCGGCGCGGCTTTGAGTTTGTTACCCGCAAGATCACGTCAACGGTGGCGAGAATCAAGGAAGGTAAAGCCGAGAAATTGGAGTTGGGGAATCTCGATAGTCGAAGGGATTGGGGATTCGCAGGTGACTACGTAGAAGCTATGTGGCTCATGCTTCAACGGGGGAAACCAAATGACTACGTGATCGGTTCGGGCAAGAATTATCGCGTGCGAGATTTCGTGGAAGCAGCTTTTGGCAGTGTAGATATTAACATCGAGTGGCGCGGCAGGGGGGTCGAAGAAAGGGGCTTCGACGGGGAAACGGGAAAAGAATTGGTTTCGGTAAACAAGGCATATTTCAGGCCGCTGGATGTAGAAAACCTTTTAGCTGACTTTTCGAAAGCAAAGAGAGAACTCGCGTGGGAACCGAAAACCAAATTTGATGAATTGGTCAGGATGATGGTGGAGGCTGACGTGGGTTCCCGGGACCACAATGAGTTACCGAGATAAGTTTTACGAGCGATATATAAGCACGCACACGGGTGATTTGTATCACAGGCCATCTCTCGCAGATATACGGGGGCATTTCGTAACGTGGGAGAGTTATTACGGGAGGTTTCTGCCCCGCGAGAAGCGTGCCAGAATCCTGGATGCGGGATGCGGCGACGGGGGGTTCGTGTACTGGCTCCAAGAACGAGGGTACGAGAACGCAGAGGGCATAGACGTGAGTAAGGAACAGATGGAGCGAGCGGGGAAACTGGGCATACGGAACGTAAGAGTTGCCGACGTGAGGGAGTTTCTAGGCAGGGAGAGAGGAAAATTCGACCTCGTGTTCGCGCGAGACCTTCTCGAGCATTTCCCCAAAGACGAGTTGCTGGAACTCGTTGAGATAGTACGTGAATCACTTGGGGAACATGGCGCATTCGTTGCGCAGACGGTCAACGCGGGGAATCTTTTCTGGGGGCGGCTGCGGCACGGTGACTTCACTCATGAAACGGCCTTCACCGCTCAAAGCATAAAGCAGTTGTTGAAAGTCGCGGGGTTTCGGGAAATAAACGTATATCCACAGCGCCCCGTTGTTCATGGGGCGAAATCGTTTATCAGGTACGTCCTCTGGTGGTGCATCGAACAGTGCTCGAAGCTCTTCTTACGTATCGAGACGGGTACCCCGGGCGATATTTTCACCCAGAATCTGATTGTCGAAGCGAAACAATGAGTAAAATCAAGCTTGCCATACTGACCTCGCATCCCATCCAGTACCAGGCGCCGCTCTTCCGGAAGATTTCAGCACGAGAGGAACTGGAGTTGAGGGTTTACTTTCAAAGCGATGTGAGTATCCGCGGTGAGGGGTTTTTCGATAAGGAATTCAATAGAGAAATTAAATGGGACGTACCGCTTCTCGACGGCTACCGTTATCATTTCCTGAAAGGCGTAACCAACTTGTTGAAGTGGCTGGTAGAAGATAAGCCGAATTTCCTACTTGTATACGGATGGAATTCTTTTACAAACTGGGGAGCAATTTTCCTTTCGAAACTATTAGGGATGAAAACACTCTTGCTCGGTGAAAGTCCCCTGAACCAAGAACTGATGAAAGAACCAAAACGAAGATTTGTAAAGAAGGTGCTGCTGGGCGGCGTGCTTTTCAAGCTCATTGACAGATTCCTCTACATCGGCGAGGAGAACAAGAAATTCTACCAGTACTACGGAGTCCCGGACACAAAACTTTTCTTTGCGCCGTATGCGGTGGACAACATGCGGTTTCAAGAAACGGCGCATGAGTTGAAACCGAAGCGCGATGAGTTGCGGGAGAAAAATAGTATCGGTCCGAATGACATCGTGGTGCTCTCCGTCGGCAAACTTATTCCCAAGAAGCGCCCACTTGACACACTGAAAGCATTCGCGCTGCTTGAGGCAAGTTGTCATGCGCCGGCCGTTCATGTGATATTCACCGGTGACGGCGAGCTGCGCCTTGCTCTGGAAGCGTATGTGCAGCAGCACAAGCTAGAGAACGTTCATTTCGTCGGATTTAAAAATCAAACCGAACTGCCTGCATACTACACGCTCGCGGACATCTTCGTACTCCCGTCTGGTGCGGGGGAAACGTGGGGTCTGGTCGTGAATGAGGCAATGAATTTCGGACTCCCCGTAGTGATTTCAGACCTGCCCGGCTCGGGGTTTGACCTGGTGCACGATGGCGTGAACGGCTTCAGATTTCCCGTGGGCGACATTGAGGAACTGTCACAAAAATTGAAGAAACTCATAGAGGATGAAACCATGCGCCGGAGATTCGGCGAAGAATCATCCAAGATAATCCAAGGGTACAGTTATGAAAAAGACATCGAAGGTCTCCTGAGGGCATTACGGCATCATGTTTAATCCACCCCGCACATCGAGCGAAGCGTTTCTCGGGAAGCTCATCCGCTTGCCGTTGAAACTTATCCCGGCGGGGACGGTGATAAAAATACGGCGTGGCCCGTTGCGGGGCGCGAAGTGGATAAAAGGCAGCGGGGTGAACGGGTACTGGCTCGGTACATACGAAGCGGAAGAGCAAAAATGGTTCGCCGAGAGAGTCAAAAACGGTGACGTTGTTTACGACATCGGTGCGAATGTCGGGATATACACATTGCTCGCGTCGAGACTGGTCGGCAACGAAGGGAAAGTGTACGCATTCGAGCCGTTGCCGGAAAATATCGAATTCCTGAAAAAGCATCTTGTCCTGAACGATTGCAGGAATACGGAAGTCGTCGAGTCCGCAGTATCAGTGCGGAGCGGAACGACTCACTTCAGGGGTTCCGGCGCGACAGGCGCGATAAGCGGGGGCGCTGGGGACCTCGCCGTGCGGGTTTCAAGCCTAGACGACTTGCTAAAAGAAAAGACGTTGTTTACGACATCGGTGCGAATGTCGGGATATACACATTGCTCGCGTCGAGACTGGTCGGCAACGAAGGGAAAGTGTACGCATTCGAGCCGTTGCCGGAAAATATCGAATTCCTGAAAAAGCATCTTGTCCTGAACGATTGCAGGAATACGGAAGTCGTCGAGTCCGCAGTATCAGTGCGGAGCGGAACGACTCACTTCAGGGGTTCCGGCGCGACAGGCGCGATAAGCGGGGGCGCTGGGGACCTCGCCGTGCGGGTTTCAAGCCTAGACGACTTGCTAAAAGAAAAGAAAATCGCTCCTCCACGCGTCATAAAAATCGACGCCGAGGGAGAAGAGTTCAACATCTTGCGGGGCTCGGAACATCTGCTCGAAACCTGCAAGCCGCTGCTTTTCGTCTCCATACACAGCGATGCATTACGCGGGCGGGTGGCGGCGTTTCTCACTTCCAGGGGATACGCTCCGAGAATCATGAGTGACGGGGATGTTCTAGTGGGGCCGCGAAATGATGACTTGAAAGTACTCATTGGCGGTGATGCGGGTCAGGGAGGGTCGTTTGATCTTTCCGTGAAAGCGTTTAAAGAAACGGGCACAGCGGTAAAAACCGTCGCCTTCAACGATTATTTCAAATTTCATTTCTTCAACCGCATCATCATCAAATTTCTGAAAACACCTCACTATTTCTTTACCGGGAAGCTGAATAGAGGACTCGTGAAAGAAGCCGAAGCGTTTCAGCCGGACTTGATACTCCTCTTCAAACCGACGTTTATAAAACCGGCGACGGTCAAGACGCTCAGGAAAATCGCCAAAGTGTTTTCATGGTACCCCGATTACGTACTTTTCCCCAAAACGTGCAGCGACTTTTTCTATGCGTCCATTCCGTTGTACGATTGCCATCTGTCATTTAACTGGGTGAATGCCGGTGAACTACTGAAGATGGGTGCGGTGAAATCGGTGTTCTTACCGTGTGCGGCGGATAGAGAGTGTCACGGCTCGATTGAGGATTTGAAGCCCGATAAAAACCTCGGAGCCGACATCGTTTTCATCGGTACGTACGCGAAGGAAGGACGGTCGGAATACCTTGAGCGGCTTTGCAGGGACGGATACAATATCAAGATTTACGGCAACAATTGGGGGAAATACCCGAAAGATTCCTGCTTGTACAAAAAAGGATGCATACAATTTAAAGCGGTAATGTGCCATGAGATGTCGAGGGTGCTCATATCGAGCAAAATCGCACTGGCATTCGTGCGGGAGCACAACGACGAGGTGACTGCCTGCCGCAGCTTTGAAATCCCCGCATCCGGCGCGTTTATGCTGCATTACCGTACAAGCAAAATCGGGGAGTATTTCAAGGAAGGCGAAGAGGCGGAATTCTTCGAATCATACGAAGAGATGAAACGCAAAGTGGATTTTTATCTGCAGCACGAATCCGAGCGGAAGAAAATCGCAGAGCGGGGTCGCGAGCGGGTCATCCATGGCGGGAATCTCTTCACTGACAGGGTTCGTGCCATAATTGAAATTTTTGAAGCCATGAAGTAAGCTGATATAAACTATGCCTCAACCATACGCCAAAACGATACTGATTACGGGTGGAGTGGGTTTTATCGGCAGCAACGCGCTTGCGTTTTTGTTTAAGAAGTATCTTGACTGCCGATTCATCGTTCTGGATGTCCTGACGTACGCCGCCGATATTCGGAACATCCCCGCAGAGATGCGCAATGATAAGCGGTTCGTTTTCTGGTACGGCGATGTGAAAAACGCAAAGTTGGTGGAACATCTCGTCGCTCAAGCGGATATCGTGCTTCATTTTGCAGCGGAGACGCACGTCACTCGTTCTATTTTCGACGATGCCATCTTTTTCGAAACAGACGTTATTGGCACGCAGCGGGTGGCAAACGCGGTCTTGAACAACAGGCACAGGATAGAGAAATTCATTCATATATCTACGAGTGAGGTATATGGCACTGCGGTAAATCCTAAAATGGACGAGTATCATCCGTTGAATCCTCAAAGCCCCTATGCGGCGGCGAAGGTGGGGGCTGACCGGCTGGTATATTCCTACATCACGACGTACAAGATACCGGCGGTCATCGTGAGGCCGTTCAATATGTTCGGACCCAAACAGCATCTGGAGAAATTAATACCCCGTTTCATAACCAGTTGTATCCTGGGTGAACCACTGACCGTTCACGGAAGCGGCGAGAGTAGCCGGGACTTCACCTATGTGGACGACCTCGTGCGCGCGCTCGATATGATACTATCAGCCCCGAACGGGCAGGTAGTGGGAGAAGTTTTCAATGTGGGGTCGGGAACTCATCGGTCGGTAAACGAGATCGCCGATACCATTCTGAGAATAATGAACACCAAGGGGGATAAAGTGAAACACACCTCTTACGCGCTGAATGTTGGCGACCGACCGGGACAGGTATTCCGACACACCGCCGATACGTCCAAAATAAAGCGCGTAGTGGGATGGGAGCCGCAGATAAGTTTCGAGGACGGATTAAAGAAAACAATTGATTGGTACATCAATAACGAAGATTGGTGGAAAGATAAAATATGGATGCGCTGTGTTCCGATAGAAACAGAAGAAGGTAAAATAGAAATGCACTAATATGGAAAAACGCACCGAATTCAAACCGGGAGAGGATTGGGTATGGTATGCGCCGAATACGACGGACGCCTTCGACGAAGCGGAGATACAAGCGGTCGACGCCGTGCTTCGCAAGGGCTGGTTGACGGTCGGTGAAATAACCGCGGAGTTCGAACGGAAAATCGCCGGCATATTCGGCAAAGAAACCGGGCTCTTCGTCAACTCCGGTTCGTCAGCGAACCTCATCGCGCTGGAGGCGATGCGTTTCCCGAAGGGAAGCGAAGTTATTACGCCCGCATGCAATTTCAACACGACGGTTGCGCCGATTGTACAAGCCGGCCTCACTCCCGTCTTCGTCGACGTAGTGATGAGTCGCTACACCATCGACGCGGACCAGCTTGAAGCGGCGTATTCTCCGAAAACCGTTGCGGTTATGGCACCTCACCTCATCGGGAATTTCGTCCCAACGCGCGACATAAGGGCGTTCTGCGACAAACATCACCTTGTTTTCATCGAAGACAGCTGTGACACCATCGGCGGAACAATAGATGGGCAACCCTCGGGCACGTGGAGCGATATCACGACGACGAGTTTCTATGCCTCCCACGTCATTACGGCAGGCGGTGCAGGTGGTATGCTGATGACGGACGACAAAGCAGTGCGGGAGCACGCGCGGCTCTTTAGAGATTGGGGGCGCGGCATACCCGCCAGAGAAAACGGCATAGATGCCCGCCTTTCGACATTTGAGATCGACGGAGAAGCGTACGACAGCGCGTTCGTCTTCGTGGAGCGCGGCTACAACTTCAAACCGACGGAGATGCAAGCCGCCTTCGGCCTCAAGCAGCTGGAGCGCCTGAGTGGTTTCCTGGAGAAGCGACGCAATAATTTCAACGCCTTGTACGGGTTTCTTGGCTCATTTGCGGAGCATTTCATACTCCCCGAGCCGCTTCAGGGGAGCACGACGAACTGGCTCGCATTCCCCGTCACCATCAAGGAAACTTCGCCGCTCAAGAGAAACGAATTGGTCCGCTATCTGGAACACCGCAAGATTCAAACGCGCCCGCTGTTCTCCGGGAATATCCTGAAGCACCCCGCATATCGAGATGTCGCATACCGGAGAATAGGAGACCTGAAAAACGCCGATATGATACTGAAGAATTCATTTCTGCTCGGGCTCCATCACGGGATGACCGATAGTATGCTCCAGTATGTTTTCGAGAATATGGAGGTGTACGTAAAGGAAAATGGGTGACGGCAATGAAAGTTCTCATTACAGGAGGAACGGGTTTCATAGGGAGTAATTTTGTAAGGAAATTCGTGGAACTCGACCATGAAGTTCACATTACCACAAGGGAAGAATCGAACATTTGGCGAATAAAAGACGTCCTGCAAAAAGCGTCTTTCCACGAAACGGACCTAACCGACTCCCGTTCCACATCCGAACTTATCAAAAGCATAAGACCCGATACGATTCTTCATTTCGCCACATACGGTGCGTATCGAGGTCGTGAGCGGGACGTGGAAAAGACCATTGACACGAATGTACGAGGGACTGTCAATCTATTGAACGCCTGCGCTGAAACGGGTTTCAATTGCTTCATTAATACCGGCAGCAGCTCGGAATACGGCGAGAAAGACACACCGATGAAAGAGACAGACATACTGGAACCGAATAATCTATACGGTGTGACGAAAGCAACTGCGACGATGTACGCGCAATCACTTGCTCGTGAACAGGGTCTTCCAATAGTTACCATGCGCCTTTTCTCTCCATACGGATATTTCGAAGGGAACCATCGACTCATGCCTACTTTAATTCATGCTGCGTTGCGAGAAGGTCGGTTCGAAGCCCCCTCGCCCACGATTATCAGGGATTTCGTATTCATCGAAGATGTAATCGAGGCGTATCTCATGGCAATAGAGAAAATTAAGAATATTAAGGGAGGTATTCTCAATATCGCTTCTGGCGAAGAACATTCAATTGCCGAATGTGTGCGTATAGTAGAGCATATCTCCGGGGTGGAAATACAAGCACGTTACGGGAATATTCCTCCGCGACAACACGAACCGACGAAGTGGGTTGCGGATATCTCAAAAGCGAAATTATTACTCGATTGGATACCTACACACACTCTTTCTCAAGGGTTATCACTGCTTATACAATGGACAAAACTGCACGAATATGCCTGATATTATGCGACAGGAGAAGCTTCTTAGTTTAGAAAAGAAAGCCAGAGAATTGCGAAGACAGGTTCTCCGCATGATTTATGCCGCAAAAGCATCTCATATCGCGTCATCATACTCGGTATTGGATATTCTCCTCTATCTTTACGATTCGGTTCTCAGAGTAAATTCGAAACAACCTCACGACCCGGAGCGAGACCGCCTTGTCTTAAGTAAGGGATGGGCCGCGGCGGCATTGTATTCCGTACTTGCGGACAAAGGATTTTTCTCGATGCAGGAACTTGATTCGTATTGTACCGACGGCAGCAGATTTATCGGTATCACGACATTGAGCGGTGTCCCCGGCATAGAAGCGACGACCGGCTCTATGGGGCACGGCTTGCCGGTTGGTACGGGAATGGCACTGGCCGGCAAACAAAGAAATGCCTCTTTTAAAGTATTTGTCGTAGTAAGCGACGGAGAATTGGATGAGGGCTCGACATGGGAAGCAATTTTCTTCTCTGGTCATCGCAAATTGGATAATCTCGTAGTAGTGGTTGATTACAACGGTTGGCAATCGTTCGGAAGAGTGAAAGACATCTTAGACCCGGAACCGCTCTCGGATAAATTCAAAGCTTTCAACTGGGCGGTCATCGAGACGCAGGGTAACGATTTTACTTCTCTGGAGAAAGCGTTTTCTAAGATTCCTTTAGTGCAGGATAAACCAACGGTGATTATAGCGCATACCGTGAAGGGGAAAGGTGTTTCTTTCATCGAGAACAGGAATGAATGGCATTATAAGCATCCCGACGAACAGGAATTCAAACAGGCGCTTGAAGAATTATCCGAAAAAATATGAGAGGCGCATTCGTAAAGACCTTAATGGCGATGATGGAGGAGAACGACCGTATTATGCTCGTGACCGCTGATATGGGTTTCAATACATTCGAAGCGTTACGAGATAAATTTCCCACCCGATTTATAAACACTGGTGTCTCGGAGGCAAACGCCGCAGGTATTTCCGCGGGACTCGCCCTGAACGACTATACCGTTTTTCTCTATGCACAAGCATCCTTCGTCACACTTCGATGTCTTGAACAAATTCGTCTGGATATCGCTTCAAATAACCTTGATGTGAAAATCGTCGGCACTTCTTCGGGATTTACCTTAAACCAATATGGCGTCAGTCATTTTGCGCTTGAGGATGTCGCTGCAATGCGAGCCCTCCCTAATATGACAATCTTGTGCCCGGGCGATCTCTACGAGGCGGAGGCGGTGACAAGACTATCAATCTCTTTCCAAGGACCCGCGTATATTAGAATCGGGCGCACGAGGAGCGGTCCTGATGTTTTTATCCATTCTCAGAAACCCGAGGTAACGATTGGAGAACCGATTTTTGTCGAGAGAGGCAAAGGACCCATGATCATTTCAACCGGAAGTATGCTCTTTTTTGCTAAAGAAGTTGCGGAGAAATTGCGGTCAAAGGGTGTAGCGCCCTCTCTCGTCTCTCTACCCACCGTAAAGCCGCTTGATGTAAAAGCAATACTTGGTTTGTTTAAAGAACGACGGATAATCTATGTCCTGGAGGAACATACGAAAATTGGTGGGCTTAGCTCGGCAATATCCGAGATAATTACCGACAGAGGATTACCATACCGTGTCGTTCGGATGGGTACAGAGGACAAATTCCTACACGTCTCCGGTTCTCGGGACTATCTCTTGGGATTGAACAATCTCACGGTAGAAGGTGTGGCGAATCGTATAGCCAATGATTTAGAGCATCATTAATGAGACATTTCTTAGAATCAAACGTCATAAAGCCGCTGTTCGAATCTTTGAATAATTGTGCGGGATTCCTTCTTTTGAAATTTCCCAGCCGCTGGGTATGTATGCTCTTTTCAAGAATTTCCCCCATAGCAAAGGTAACCGTGAAAGGCGTGAAAATCAGAGCATTGATACCCTTGGGCGAAGTGGGGATCTATGACACTGTCAAAAGATGGGAGGTGCGGGAACCCGAAATGCTACAATGGATGGACGGCATGAAGCCGGACGACGTTTTCTTCGATGTCGGAGGCGGTTTCGGGACGGAATCGCTGTATGCGGCGCTTAAAACCTCTGGCCCTAAGAACATCCTCTCGTTCGATGTCGACCTTATGTCGACATTTGTCCACGTGAATAACGTCGCGCTGAATGGAATCAAGAATGTAGACGTTTATTTCGTTGCGCTTGCCGAAACGTCAGGATTCCACAAATTCCCTCTAAATTCAAACTACTATGCCATCGAAGGCATGCCGAAAGGTTTCGGTATCCCGAATTACGTTGCGATGATACGTCTCGACGAATTCGTAAAAGTGCAAAATATCTTTCCTACGTATCTCAAAATTGATGTCGATGGATTTGAGAGCTCGGTGATCCAAGGAGCCCGGGAAACCATTTCAAATCCCCGCCTCAAGTCGGTTGCAATCGAGGTCGGCGAATCGACTACTCGGGAGGTGACCGAAACGCTCGAGAGCTGCGGATTCTCACTGAGCGGGAGGGGAGCTGTTGGATACGATAAAACCCTCAATCTGATTTTTGAAAGAAAAAACCGCTAAGGTGATGAATAGGAATATATTAGTAAAACTAGTCGGTTATCCGGCAACCGTTTTACACGGAGACGCCGCTGTTTTCGACCGATGGCTGTGGCTGAGAAGGAATCTGAAAAGGGGACCACTCCGTACGCTCGATGCCGGTTGCGGCTCGGGCGCATTCGCGCTCTACGCGGCGAAAAGGGGCAATGAAGCAATCGGCGTCTCTTTCGACGAGGGGAAGAATAAAATTGCCACGGAACGCGCGGCGCTTTTAGGAATCAAGAACGTTCGTTTCATAACGGGAGATCTGCGGCAACTGGATAACATGACGGAGCAGCTTGGTCTTTTCGACCAAATTATCTGTTTCGAGACCATCGAGCATATTTTGGGAGACGAGAAACTTTTGAAAGATTTTTCTCTTCTCTTGAAATCCGGCGGGAGAGTGTTGCTCACGGCGCCGTACAAAAACTACGCGAAGCATCTATTGGGAGACGATGCCGTGTCGCTCTCAACGTATGAAGACGGCGGTCACGTCAGATGGGGCTATACTCACGAGGAGATGGGGCTTCTATTGGGGGAAGCGGGGTTTGTGGTGACTAAGAAAGAACATGTTTCCGGCCTGATTTCCCAGCTACTTATTGCATCCTACCGGCGGCTGCAACGTAGGATAAATTACAAAGCCGCCTGGCTTATCGTTTTCCCCTTGAGAATTTTAGTTATCCTTGACCCGCTCATCACCAGGATTTTTAATTTTCCCCATCTCTCCATCGCGGTTGTAGGAGTGAAACGAAGGAAAGAATCCGCTTTTTGGCTAGAAGATTTGAAGAGAGAAGGGGTCTATGTTCACGACAGGAACGCGAAGGGCTTTTCAAGAGTCTGGCGCAGAATTTTCAGGAAAATACCGGACGCAAGGGGAAGTGTTTTCGAGATTGGCGTTGGAGGAGGAAAGCATCTTGATATGTTTCAGGCGGAAGGATGGGAGACGGCTGGCATTGACATTTCGCCCGACGTTCTCGCAAGGGCGGAAAGGTTCCTTAAAAAAACAGCGAAACTTTTTATGGGAGATTTCTTGAGTTTCGGTGAAAGGACTCAATATGATCTAGTCTTCCATGTCGGAGCGGTTGAGCATTATCAGAATAGGGACGATAGGATTAAGTTTCTGGAGAAGATGCTTGATGTCACGAGAGACGGAGGATACGCGATCTCGATAGTGCCAATAAATATTCCAGAGAAGACCCAAGGGCTTCCCGAAATCGATTACACGTCAGCTTTGATGAAAAGCGAATTTGAGGAACTGAGAATCGCAGAATACAAAATTTTCCCGCACAACATGAAAGGCTTTTTAGCTCCACTTCCGTTCGCCATAGAAAAATGCGCGGGGACCTTAATAGGTATCATGAAGAAATCATCCAAGAATCCATGAAAGTCGCCATCTCGGTGCCGGGCAGATTTCATCTTTTCAACCTGGCTCAAGAATTGTTGAAGCGAGATTACCTTGCTCAGCTTATCACCTCATATCCTAAATTTGAGGTAGTGAAATACAACATGCCGAAGGATAAAATAAACTCTGTTATCTCAAAGGAGATTCTGTATCGTGCCTGGCAGAAATTCCCGAAATGGCTGCGTGATATGCATAACCCCCAATATGCGATTCACGAGCTTTTTGATAGGAGAGCAAGCAGAAAATTAAAACCAGCAGACATCGTCATTGGTGGCTCGTCTGTTTTTCTTCACACATTGCGGAAAGCGAAACAGCAAGGTGCTGTTACCGTCGTGGAACACGGCAGTTCGCACATCGAGTACCAGAGCGAGATTTTGGACGAGGAATATAAAAAATTTAGCATACCATTCGAGCCAACCGACCGAAGAATTATCGAAAAGGAACTCGAGGAATACGAAGAAGTCGATTACATATCGATTCCCTCCTCGTACGTGAAACAGACGTTTCTTGAGCGAGACGTACCCGAAGAGAAAATCATACAAGTCCCCTACGGCGTTGATTTGTCTTCGTTTCACCAAGTCGGGAAGGAAGACGACGTTTTCAGAGTCGTGTTCGCGGGAGGAATGAGCATCAGGAAAGGTGTTCATTATCTCCTGCGTGCATTTACGGAACTTAATTTGCCGAATTCGGAACTCATGCTCCTTGGGGGTATGACAGACGAAATGAAGCCGTTTTTTAAGCAATACGAAGGTCATTATAAGTATGTCGGGCATGTGCCGCAGAGCGAATTGTACAAATACTACTCGCAGGGAAGCGTATTCGTTATTATGTCCGTAGAGGAGGGCCTGGCCCTCGTCCAACCGCAGGCGATGGCATGCGGCTTGCCCGTTATCTGCACGGAAAATACCGGTGGGGGGGATATCGTGCGAGATGGTATTGACGGGTTCGTCATACCGATTCGCGCAGTTGATGTACTGAAAGAGAAATTGACATATTTATACGAACACCCCGACACGCTGAGGCAAATGGGCGAATCGGCGAAGGAGCGAGTATCATCGGGATTTACGTGGGACGATTACGGGAATAAAGTGATACATGCATATGAACGGATTCTCGGAGGAACCGGAAGCCAATAGCATATACCCAGTGGGCGGCGCTGCGAAGCGGACCGCCCTGGGAAGCTTCTGGACGTTCGTAGGATATGGTATCGGCGCACTGGAACAGATAATTTTCGTGCCGCTTTTTTTGTGGGCATGGGGGAAGGCGATGTACGGCGAATGGCTCACACTTTTTTCCGTTGTTGGTTATTTCTCCATTTCCGACCTCGGTATGGGAAGGTATGTGACGAACAAGCTGATTCAGGCATATTCGCACGGAGATACGAAAGAGTATGCAAGAATACTTAAGAGCGGTTTTGGAATATTCTCCGCTATTACGGCGATACTATTCGTCTGCCTCATAATATTCGCGTGCATAGCCCCCTTTTCGCAGTGGTTTCACATCGCAACAGTGAGTGCTCTGTCGGTGAAATTCTCTGTGCTGATACTGGGAACATATATTATCCTCGGTACGCTTTCAAATTTCCCCATCGCCATCTATACGACGACCGGCAAGTTTCCCAAAACACAATTCCTGATGAATATACGGGAACTACTACTCGTGGGATTCGTTGTCTTGGTCCTGGTGATGAAAGGGGGATTCGTCAGCGTGGCGTCGGTGTATCTCTTCCTGCTCCTTTTGTTTACCGGCGTACTAACGGTTGCGGCCCTGAGACAGCATCGGGAGATTGACCTTTCGGCATCGCGGATTGATTGGAAATTGGGGAGAACGTTCGTGGTGCCGGGACTCATATACCTTATGATACCGCTTGCTAATATGATATATCTGCAAGGAAGCATCCTCGTGGTAAGCGCCACGCTCGGCTCTGTTGCAGTGGTAACATTCAGTGTGCACCGAACGCTGGCAAATCTTATCCAAAAGCTGACTGGTATCGTAAACAACGCAATTAGTCCAGAACTCACCGCCGGTGAGGCGCGAGAGGAATATGAGAAACTGCAGCTGATACACCACCTTTTCTCGAAAGTTGTCCTCTATATCTCAATCAGTTTATCGGCTGCTTTACTTTTCATTGGGAAAGACCTGATGCAATTATGGACAGGCGGAAGAATCGTTTTTGATGAACGGTTATGGCTCCTATTCCTCGTTTTCGTTCCCGTTCTTGCATTTTGGCTTTTCAACGCGAATTTTCAAGAAGCGACGAACAAATACAATAAACTCGCCCTCTCGAGAATTCTCTCTACCGGTATCGGGCTTGTACTGGCGATTATACTCGTCAAACCACTCGGTCTCATTGGCGTGCTGTTGGGGTTCCTCATTGGGGAAGTGGCCATTGATGTGTGGTACATCCCGCATCAGGCCCTTCAGATCGTGAAAGATGGTAAGAGAAAGTTTGTATTCTCAATGCTCGGTGTTCTGCCGATGGTCGCATTGCAACTTATGGGAGGATGGTTTGTCAGTAGCTTGTTTAATCATGCGTGGCTCAAGGTTATAGCAGTGAGCTTGACAGTCACCGCCGTGGGAGGGTTCTATCTCTACTACCCATGGTTCAATGAAACGGAGCGGAATACGGTGAACAATTTTGTGAGGAAAGTAAGAGCGAAATTTATCAAGAATTGATATGAATATGAAAGTGCTCCACGTTATTCCCACCTACTACCCCGCGTTCGCGCGCGGGGGGCCGATTGTGAGCGTGCATAACCTGAACAAGTGGCTCGTGAAGCAGGGAGTCGACGTGACGGTTTACACGACCGACCTGGATATACCAGAGGAGACGCTGCGGAACGAGGAAGTGCTTGTCGACGGCGTGAAGGTGCGCTACTTCAAAACGATGTTCAAACCCTGGCAGTGTTCATGGGAAATGTACCGGGCGCTCAAGGAGCACACGGGGGATTTCGATCTCGTCCACATCACCTCGACGTTCCTCGCCGCCTCCGCGCTTGGAAGCCGTTTCGCGCGCAAACGCCACATCCCGTATGTCATTTCGCCGCGGGGGAACTTGATGGTGGGAACCATGAAGCGGCACACGCTCCTGAAGCGAGCGTATATCGCGCTCATCGAGCGGCGCGTCTTGAAAAACGCCGCGGCCGTACACTTCACCGTTCCCATGGAAGAAGCGGAATATAAGCAACTTGGTTTCCCGCTGCGGAAAGCGCTTATCATCCCAAACGGGATAGAAACGGGTGAGTACGACAAGGGAATATGGGGCGGTTCGTTCCGCGAGAAATGGAACATCGGGAAGGACACGAAACTGGTGCTTGCCCTGGGGCGCATCGACTGGAAGAAGGGCTTCGATACGCTCATCCCCGCGCTCGCGGAAGTAGTGAGGCGCGTGCCGGAGGCAAAACTTGTCATAGCCGGAAGTGACAACGATGGCTATCGGAAAGAAGTCGAGAAATTCATGAGAAACTGGAACATGGAGAAACATGTCATATTCACCGGACTTCTCACAGGCGGCGATAAGCTCTCGGCGCTCCGCGATGCGGACGTGTTCGCGCTCCCGTCGTATTCCGAGAATTTCGGCATGGCGGTCGTCGAATCGCTCTATATGCACCTCCCGGTCGTGATTACGCCCGAGGTCGGCGTCGCACCGTACGTGAAAGAAGCGGAAGCGGGGTTGGTGGTGGAAAAGAATATTGAGAAATTCTCCGCAGCGCTTGTTGCGTTGCTGCAAGACGATGCACGCCGCGCGTACTACGGCACAAACGGACGGCGACTTGTCGAAGAACGGTTTGTCATGGAACGCATTGCGGGAGAGTGGAGCAAGGCATATAGTGAGCTGGTATGAGGAAACTTCCCATCACACTTATCATTCTCACGCAGGACGAGGAGAAAAACTTGCCGTACTGCCTTGAAAATGCCGCGCCCCACGTGTCGGAAATCGTCGTTGTTGATTCCGGAAGCGCGGACAAGACGGTTGAAATCGCGAAACAGTTCGGGGCGGAGGTGCTCGTACGTCCATTCGTAAATCAGGCGGAGAGTTTCAATTGGGCGCTCGAGCATGCGAAGGTTTCGCAACCGTGGATTTTGCGCCTCGATGCGGACGAGTGGGTAACGCCGGAACTCTGGGAAGAACTTGAGGAAAAACTCGAGCGAACGCCGGAAGACGTAAACGGATACGTTATGAAGCGGCGGATGGTATTTATGGGAAAGTGGATACGGCATGGCGGCTACTATCCGACACGCTTACTTCGTCTGTTCAAAACCGGCATGGCGGAGTACGAGCCGCGCGAGATGGACGAGCATCTTGAGCTCAAAGGGGGGAAAGCACTTGAACTCAAGCACGACTTCGTTGACGAGAACCGTAACGGACTTGAAGCATGGGTGAAAAAGCATACGAAGTACGCCAGGCGGGAAGCGGGAGCGCTGCTTCGCGAACGTGGTTCGCGCACGCTGAAACGCGGCTTTTACAAACATCTCCCGCCCTTTTGCCGTGCCGTCTTGTACTGGAAATATCGCTATTTCGTCCGCCTCGGGTTTCTCGACGGGAAAGCGGGATTGATATTCCATTTCCTGCAAGGATTCTGGTACCGCTTTCTCATTGACGCGGAGTTGTACGAAAGAAGAAAAAACCGCAAGAATCGGTAATAAAATGGTTATCCACAGGCATGTTGAAACCATTGACAGTGTACGGTATAATGGGAGCATTAATCCCACTGCCTTCTCGGGCTCTGCCCGGGACGGCAGTTTTAGTTCATGATAGAGCATAACAGTAAAAGAGCGTTCGTTTTCATCAGTACGTATCACGAAAAAGGCGTGGATGTGAGAATTGCTGTAGAAATGATACGGCTGGCAAGGGAGAATGAGTATGACACGGGATACCTCCTAAGTTCTGACACAGACCTCCTGCCCGCCGTTGAAGAGGTCCACTCTTTCAATAAGAAAATAATCTATGTTGGGGGTTCAGATAATCAGTCTTTCGGACTTACGAAAGAATCGGACAACACAATGCTCCTAAGACCAGATGATATTAAGGAGTTTTTACCAACGAAGCTCTTATGAAGCGCATCCTCGTCATTACCGATTCGTATCCGCCGGAGGTGCGCTCCGCGGCGCAGCTTATGAAGGATTTGGCGGAAGGCCTTGCGGGACTCGGCCACAAAGTATGGGTCATCACGTCGTACCCGAAATACAATCTGGCAGCAGGAACGGCGATGCCGCCGAGGACGAACGAAGAAAACGGCGTTCGGGTAATACGAATGAACGTTCTGCCGCACCATAAGGTGAATTTTATCATCCGCGGCATCGCCCAGCTCGCACTGCCGCATATTTTCCTCTACGGCATCGCGAAGTATATCCAGGAACCGATCGACATCGTGATTACCCACACGCCGCCGCTTCCGCTCTATGCGGTGGGGAAGAAAATCAAGCGGGCGTATGGAGCGCTGAATATCCTGAACGTCCATGACATCTTCCCGCAAAACGCGGTTGACTTGGGCGCGCTCCGCAATCCGCTCCTCACGAAATATTTCGAGTGGATGGAACGCAGAGCATACCGGAGCGCGGATGTGCTCGTCGTGCCGTCGGAAGAGCACAAGACATTTCTTGAAGACGAGCGGAACGTCCCACAAGGCAAAACCAAAGTCGTGGAACACTGGCTCGACCTCACCCCCTTTATGGCGGCGCAGCGCACCGGAACGTACCGGAAAAAGTACGGACTTGAAGACAAGCTCATCTTCCTCTTCGCGGGCGTCCTGGGGCCGTCGCAGGGCTTGGAAATGCTCGTAGAAGCGGCGCGGGAGCTGCGAAAATATCGGGAATTGCATTTTCTTTTTGTCGGAGAAGGGACGGCAAAAGAGCACTTGCAGGATTTGACAAAAACGTATAAATTGGACAATGTATCGTTTGAACCGTTTGTATCGAGCGAAGAGTATCCGGCACTCGTGAAGGACTGCGACGCGTGTGTCCTGACGCTCACGTCGGACAATACAACGCCGGCCGTCCCCGCGAAGCTCACGGGCTATATGGCGGCGGGGATGCCGATCGCGGCATTTGTCCACGAGAAAAGCGCGGCGGGGAAAATGGTGGAAGCAGCGCGGTGCGGCGTGACGGCGCTATCTAATAACGAAAAAGCAGTGACGCAAGCACTTGAGAACCTGTACCGCTCGCGCAACGAGTGGGGAGCGTACGGTGCGAACGCTGCGCGGTATGCCACGGAGCACTTCTCGAAAGACGTTGCTATAGGAAAATTCGAGGAAATCATCAAAAAGAAAACATGAATCCCGACGGGAAGAAAAAAATAATGCTTGTGTTCGGGACGAGGCCGGAGGCGACGAAGATGGCGCCGCTCATTATGGCGTTGCGGAACGACGCATCGCTCGAGCCTTTCGTCGTGGTCCTGCGCCAGCACAAAGAAGTGCCGCAAATTTTGTCGTTCTTCGGTGTGAAGCCGGACAAGGTGCTCGGCGTCGAGTTGAGCGACCGGGGCGCGTTTTCGAAGAATCCGTTTTTGAAAGGAGCGGGAATATTGAAATCGGGAATCGGCTTATTGAAATTTTACCGGCTTTTGGGGAGCGAGAAGCCGGCGGTGCTCCTTGTGCAAGGCGATACGTCCGCGGCGTTCCTTGCCGCATTTATGGCATATAATCGGCGCATCCCCGTGGGGCACGTCGAGGCGGGGCTTCGGACATACGACAAATACGCCCCTTTCCCGGAAGAAATGAATCGGCAACTCATCGGCCGCATCGCGGATTATCATTTCGCACCGACTGCGCGCGCGAAAGAAAATCTGCTCCGCGAGGGCATAACGGAGGACAGAATTGTTGTAGTAGGAAACACCGCACTTGATACGCTTCGGCTCATGCTCGAAGGGCAGGAAGAAACGAGGAAACCATCACGGGAGTTCGGGGACAAATTCATCCTCGTGACAGCGCACCGGAGAGAAAGTTTCGAGGGAGGACTCTCGCGCATCTGCGATGCGATTTTGGAACTGGCGGAGAGACACCCGGACATCCACTTCGTGTATCCGGTGCATCACAATCCGAACGTGCGCGAGGTTGTGTTCGAGAAATTGAACGGCAAGCGGAACATCCATCTTATTCCGCCCGTGCCGTACGAGGAATTTGTAGGGCTCATGAGAGACGCGCATCTCGTGCTTACCGATTCGGGCGGCATACAGGAGGAAATCTCGTTTTTCGGCACGCCCTGCCTTGTGCTCCGGGACGTGACCGAACGCCCGGAGGGGGTGGAGGCGGGGAACATCAAGCTTGTCGGCACGAACGCAGAGACCATCGTACGCGAAGTTGAAGAGCTTCTCGGGAACGAGGGGACATACCGGAATATGGCGCGGAAACACACCGCATTCGGCGACGGCCATGCGGCGGAGAAAATCGTCGCGGCACTCCGCGGCTATTTACTGAAATAATTCCAGAAGTTCTTTTTCCCGTCCTCGTACCGGTTGCGCCAGCCCTTGAGCTCGGTAAGTTTCTTCTCGAGGTCGAGCATCAGTTTCGTCGAGACGAGAATCGATTCGAGCGAGTCGCCATCTTCATTGTTCGCGATCTTCCTCCCGATTTCCTGGTACATCGTCTTGTAGCTGTGCGTTTTGTAAACGCGCAGTTTCCGGATGATGCGTGAGTTGTCCTCCGACATATACCTGATATTGTCCACGATGCGCACGTCGCGCCCGGGGACTTTCAGCTCCACGTGGTCGCGCGGCCCGACGCGCAGCGAACCCTTCTCGCTGAAAACGGTGGTGAATGTCGCGCCGTTCTCGAGTTCTATCCACACAAGGACCGCGCGGTCCTGCAGAAGCTTGATATCGAAATCCTTCGGTTTGCTGAAATTGTTGAGGTGCAGGAAGTGGTCAACCTGATGGCACCCGTTCGCGAAAAACGTGCTCCGCGAGACCGGCCAGTTGTACCAGAAAAATTCGGGCTGCTCGAGTTCGTAGACAATGGAATGGTACGAAATCGGTTCTCCATGCGCGACGCCGAGGTCCTTGAGCGCGAGCTTGTTGAACGTGCCGTAGCGCTTGTGGAAACCAATGAACACTTTCCGTCCCGCTTGCTGCAACGCCGCCTCGAGCTCGGCAAGTTCGTCGTCATCGTTCACGACCGGTTTCTCGACAAGGGCATACGCACCCTGCCGCAGCGCGTGGAGCGTAATCGGCACATGCGTGTGATTGTAACTCGCGACGAAGTAGACGTCGTACCGCTCGTCGGGACGGGGGAACGGCATCGAGTCCCAGCGCTTGATGCGCCGCTCGGGGTAGACCTGCGTCGGGTCGATTTCGTGAATCGTCGTGATGTCGATGAAAGGGCGGCAGTAGGGGATGACATTGATTTTCGCGTAGTTCCCGAAACCGAAAACAACGCCGCGTTTCTTGTGCGGACCTAAAGTTGGTATGGAAGTTGAACTTCCATACCTCCCGTACGTCGAAATTATCTCTGATACTGGCTTCATACCAACGAGCGGTAGCGCATCACCGCCTTCCCAGTCGGTGGCTTTCAATGCTTGCAAAAGTCCCGTCTCCAGTTCACGGCGTGTCTCGGGCGATATTGCCGTACCGGAGTAGATACTCCATCCGCGAATTCCCTTCCACCATTTATCCGATATGCTCCGAAGAGGAATATATGCGAGTGTATCGGCAGGAAGCTGCGGAGCGGTATCGAGTTTGAAAACAAGTTCCTCCGGCAACGTGATGCGCTCGACGACAGCCGGATGGAGCGGTGCGACGAAACCGACGACATCATCTTTTTTGAACGAACCACCCTCGGCCGCATCCACGACCGTGCCGATGCCGCACGAGACGAATTTCTTGTTGCGGTTCTCTTCGCGCAAGCGCGACCACACTTTCGTCCGTATGCCCTCGGGACCCACGACGGGGAAGTAGTTGAGAAGCAAACGGATGCTCTTCGCCCGCGTGTGATAGACATTTTCGAGCTTTTCCAAATTCTTCCACGCGAGAACCCGGACTCGGTATTCCGTGCGGGTTTTGTGATAATCCAGGAATCCCTCCCTCCACGTCTCGCCGGTTAAAATACGCATATTTCAAGTGTAAAGCGGAAAGACAAATCCGCCAAGTACGGGAGCGGAGCCACCGCCGCCAATTGACAGGAACAGAAATATACGCTACAACATAAACACTCGAGCGTTGCTCGAGAGAAAGAATAGCTCTTTGGTAGGGGGAAATATGGGGAAATACATTTCGCCGGAGAGGATTCCGGAAACGGTCGTAAGGAGAGCGTTCGAGAAAGCCGGCGCGGTGGATTTCGAGACGAAACATCTTTTGACCGAAAACATCGCCTCGATCGGGATCGCCGGCATCGACTGGCCGCTCCCCGTCAAGCGGCTCCTGCCCATCGTCGGCATCGAGCCGGGAGCGCTCGACTCGTTCTTCTACGAAGCGAGGCAGGCGCCGTTCGGGCCGGTCCCCTTCGGTGAACTCGCGGGAGTTTTGGGGAAGCCGGTCGCGGTGAAGGTGAAACGCCCGCTCGGCGGTTACAATCTCCTCTTCACCGTCAATCCTTCCGGGGCGATCGTCTACCACCACCGGAAAGGATAAATTCCTCTCTTCACGGGTCCCGTCTCCGCCAGTCGGCAGAGCGGGACTCTTTTGTTTTCAAAGCCGTTGCGGATACAATGAACGTATGTGCGGCATAGCGGGAATATACCATTTCAAGAACGAAAAACGGGTGGATGAGCGCGCGGTCGTGAAGATGCGCGATACGCTCGCGCACCGCGGCCCCGACGGGGCAGGGCTCTACGTGTCTCCCGACGGCAAAGTCGGCTTGGGACATCGCCGTCTCAAAATCATCGACCTCTCAGACGCGGCGGCACAGCCCCTCGCAAACGAGGACGGCTCGGTGCAAGTCATTTACAACGGCGAAATTTACAACTTCAAAGAACTGCGCGCAGAACTCGAGAAGAAGGGGCATAAATTCGTTTCTCACGGGGACACGGAGATCATCGTCCATGCCTATGAAGAATACGGCGCGGACTGCGTGAAACGGTTCAATGGCATGTTCGCCTTCGCGCTCTGGGACGACAAGCGGAAAACCTTCTTCGCCGCGCGGGACCACGTGGGCGTGAAGCCCTTCTACTACGCGGTGCAAGACGGCACGCTGTACTTCGGCTCGGAAATCAAGGCGCTCCTCGCGCATCCGGCGTTTCGGAAGCGCTTCGCAAAAAAGCATGTTTCGTACTATCTCACCTTCGCCTCGCTCCCCGCGCCGTACACGCTCTTTGAGGACGTGTACAAACTTCCCGCCGCGAGCACGCTCTTCGTTCGCGAAGGCAAAGAACCGCTCGTCGAATCGTATTGGAATCCGCTCTCGGCTGCGCGAAGACCATCTGCACGCACGAGCGAGAATGAATACGCGGAGGAGGTACGGAGCATATTGACCGACTCGATAGAAAAACAGATGGTATCCGACGTTCCCTTCGGATGTTTCCTGTCCGGTGGCATCGACTCGTCGGCGAACGCGTTTCTGATGAGCAAGGCGCTCGGCGAACCGGTGGAAACATTTTCCATCGCGGCAAAAGGATATGGCGAGAAGTATGACGAGCTGAAGTACGCACGACAAGTGGGAGAGATGCTTGGCGCCAAGCAGCACGAGCGATACGTCGAATACGGAGACCTCACCGGATTCCTCCCGGAGTATGCGAAACATTTCGACGACCCGAACGGCGACCCGATTACGTTCCTTGTGTATTATCTTTCAAAACTCATCCGCGAAAGCGGCGTGATTGTCGCACAGGTGGGAGAGGGCTCGGATGAGCTCTTTACCGGTTACGACGCAACGGTGAAGGCGCTCCGTCTGCACGAGCGACTGTGGCGTTTCGCGGAACATATACCGCAGACCATGCGGCGCGTACCGTACGCATTGCTCCGCGCCTCGGGAAACGATTTCGCGGCGGAGTATGCACGCCGCCTCGCCTCGGGCGAGGAACCGTATTGGGGACACGCTATCGCGTTCACGCCGACGCAGAAGGAAGCGTTGCTGACCAGTGAATATAGGGATGCTCTTGCGGTAGGGCACGAGTACGAAATCGTGAAATCTCTCTATAAAGAAGTCCGTGAAGATACGGAAGGGGCTGATTTTCTCACGTATATGACGTACGTCGACCTCAAGCTCCGCCTCCCGGAATTTCTTTTGCAGCGAGTTGACCGGATGGCGATGGCGCACTCAGTCGAGACGCGCGTGCCGTTCCTCGACACGCGACTCGTCGAACTCGCGCTTGCGATGCCGCAGTCGGTGAAACTCGGAGAAGGCGAGACGAAGCACGTGCTGAAACAAGCGCTCCGGGGAATCGTTCCCGACAACATCATGCATCGCCCGAAGCAGGGATTCGGCGCGCCGCTTTCCGAGTGGCTCCGGCACGACGAAATGCTTGCGCCGCTCCGCCGCGTGCTCGACGAATCGCCGTTCAAGGCGGAGCACGTGATAAACGGCGATTACGTGGAGGAATTATTCAAAGCTCACCGCGCGGGGAAGGCAGACCACTCGTTCCGCATCTGGAATCTCATCACGCTTTCTCTGTGGTATGCTCGGTGGATCGCCGAGTAAAGACCTTCTTGAATTCATCCACCAAGTCCTCGCCGAGGAGGTACAGAAGACCGATGTAGATAGCGAGAGAGATAATAACGTTTGCGACGACGTTGACGTCGAAAAACTGGAGCGCAATGGCGGAAATGCCCATAAAAACCACCGAGGAAACGGGAATCGACAGACGCGCGGTGAGCGAGAACGGCATAAGCCGCCGCATAGTAAGGTAAACGCCGCCGTTGTAGATGAGCTGCGCGAGGAGCGTCGCGACCGCAGACCCGGCGATGCCGTAGGGAGGAATGAGGAGCATGTCGAAGAGAATGTTTCCGACCGATGTGCCGATGACGAACGGGGCGATGCGCTTCTGTTCGTTACGGGCGAGGAGGAAGTTGCTCATAATAACGCCAGGGAAGAGGATGAGTGGCGTGAGGAGAAGAAGTCGAAACGCCGAGGTGGCGGGGAGGTACGAAGAACCGTAGAGGAATCGGATAATGCTCGGAGCGAGTACGAGGCCGCCGACCACGATGGGGAGCGCGAGGAGGAACGTGATACGCACCACTTTCTCGAAGAGCGCGCGGATACGCGGGCGCTCTTCCTGCACGAACCGCGAAAAAACGGGGAACGCGCCAGCCGCGATGATGGTGGGGATGATATACAAAAGCTGGACGATTTTTTGGTCCGCCGCGTAGTAACCGATTTCCGCCGCGGTGCGGTAAAAGTTGAGCACCACGACGTCAGTGTTCAACATAAACGCGCCCAAGCTGCCGAGGAGCGCGACGGGCCATGCGGCGCGCAGGATGGGCATGATGAGTGCGGGATTGAAAGCGGCGATGACCTTCGCGAATTCGCGCCGCAGGAGCACGATGCCCAGGACGGTGCCGACTCCCGCCGCGAGGACGTAGGTAAGCGTGAAGGCAGTGACGGTCGGCGCGGCGAAGAGAATGATGAAGCCGAAGAGCATGATGGCGATGTTGGTCGAGAACGTGAGGAGCGTCTCGAATTGCATACGCTCTCTGCCTCTGAAATAGCCCGCGGAGAACTCGCGCACATTGTCGAAGATGGTGAGGAGGGCGACGAGCGGGAGGAGCGCCGCCGCTTCCGGAATCTTCGAGAACTGCGGCGCGACGAAGATGACGATGAGCGAGGTGACGACGAGGAGCGCGACCTTCAGCCAGAACGCCGTGGCGAAGTACGCGTCGGCTTTGTCGGGGTGCTGGCTCACGCTCCGTATCATAATCTGGCGGACACCGATATCCGCGAAAATGGTGAAAAAGCCGGCGAGGCCGACGAGATACGAGAATGCGCCGTAGCCGGCGGCGCCGAGGACGCGCGCCGCGTAAATGACAACGATTGCGCGCAGGATACGGCTTCCGACTTCTCCCATAGAGAGCCAGAAGGTATTTTTCACGAAGGTCTGCCGGGTACTCGTGTTTTTGAGGAAGAGTTCTTTAAGGCGTGCCGCGGTCATTGGTAAAAAGATAGCGTATGGTCCGGATGGTGATCATGAAGTCGAGGAAAAGAGAGCGATTCTTGATGTAGTAGATATCATACCCTAACTTTTCCTGCGCCTCCTCGAGTGTGGTGCTCGGTTTGAAGTTGACCTGCGCCCAGCCGGTGAGGCCGGGCTTCACGATGTGGCGTATGTCGTAATAGGGAAGTTCCCGGTATCGTTCCGCGAGTTCCCGCGCTTCGGGACGGGGACCGATGAGTGAAATATCCCCGCGAAGCATGTTCCAGAGCTGCGGAAGTTCATCGAGGTGCGTGGCACGGAGAACCTTGCCGACGGCGGTGATGCGGCGGTCTTTTTCTTCCGTGACGAGCGGTCCTTGCGCTCCCTCGCGCATGGTGCGGAACTTGTAGAGCGTGAACTTTCCGTCTTTGCCGACCCGCTCCTGCTTGAAAATAATGGGGCCGGGGGAGGTGAGACGGATGGAAAGCGCCGCGAGGATGGAGAACGGCGAGAGCAGTACGGAAGAGAGGCAGGCGAAGACAACGTCTATAAATCGCTTGATGCGGTCGTAGAACGGCCGGTGAATGACGACATTCGCGATGAACCACGCCTCCGTGAGCTCGGGGAGGCAGACGGATTCGAATACCTCTTCGTAAAAGGCGGAGAAAGGCATGATATTCACGCCCTCTGGCAGGAGGCGATAGAGCGATGCGGTAAGCTGTTCGGAATCGATGAGCGTGTCACGCGCGACGATGAGGCGTATGTCGTATTCCTGTACGAGTTCCCGGACGCGGGCGAAGGAAATTCCCGACGGGTTCTCGATGCGGTACACGACGCGGTAACCGAGATGGGGGTGTTGCCCGATGAAGTCAACCGTGCGCGAGACGGCGGGGGAATCGCCGATGATAAGCAGCTTCACCGCCGCCTGCGGGAAAATGCTCGCGATGGCGAGATACTGCCACCCGTACTTAAGCACGATGAAGATGAGCGAGAAGAGGATGAGGTTGACCTTCGGCGTGAAGCCGAAGAAGGTCGGGAAGAAGTAAAAGAGCGCCATCGAAAAGAGACCGGCGACAAGTCCGGCGAGCGCGACGTTCTGCAGGAGGAGCGTCGACCGGAGCCGCTTGTAGTGGTAGAGATTGAAAAGGTAGAGCGTGAGGAGCCACACGACGAAGATGATGGAAAAGGGCTCCAGGTGCACGGAAAGTTCGGCGCGGTAATTCGACACACCGTATCGGACGAGGAGCATCAAGGCAAGCGCTCCGTAAAGGAGCACGATGTCCCCCAAAAATATGACGAATTTTCTCACCCCTTCAGTGTATCTCCCCAATGGACTAAGAGGCAAGTTTATGGTATCGTGATGGGCGTGCAGAACCAGAGATTGCTGCCGCTCGGTATCATCGTCGCCGCGATACTTATATCGGGCGCGCTGCTTTTTACCATAGGCCATGGGCACACGGGAAACGGCGAGGCGAACGTCGCAGGGGCAAACGGCATCAGGGAAAACGTCGCGGACAACATCCGCCCCGTCGGTCCCGACGATTACGTCCGCGGCAGCACGAATCCGAAGGTGGTTATCGTGGAGTACTCCGACTTGGAGTGCCCGTTCTGCAAAGCATTCCATGCGACGCTGCAGGAGGTGGTACAAAATTACGGCGACAAAGTGGCATGGGTGTATCGCCAGTTCCCGATTCAGCAGTTGCACAGCCAGGCGCCGGAAGAAGCGGTCGCGAGCGAGTGCGTCGGGAAACTCGGCGGCAACGACGCGTTTTGGAAATTCATCGATACGGTGTACGCGACGACACCGTCGAATAACGGGCTCAACCTGTCGCTCCTCCCGACGTACGCCGGAGAGGCGGGCGTGCCAGCGGGCGATTTCAACGCATGCATGGGAAATCCTGACATGGAGGCGCGGGTAAACAGAGACCTTGCCGACGTGGAGAAATTAGTGCAATGGGAGGCGCAGTACGGGCGAGGCAGCGTCGGGACGCCGTTTTCCGTCGTCGTGGCAGGGAACAAATCCACCGTCATAGCGGGAGCGGAATCGTATGCGGAGGTGAGGGTGCTCATTGATGCCCTCTTGAACTCATAACACGATGCGTATGAAATGGAACAACTGGGTGATGCTTGGCGCCGGTGCGTGGCTCATCGCCTCCCCGTGGATTCTGGGATACGCGAGTTACAACCTCGTCGCGTGGAACAGCATCGTCGTGGGAACGGTGGCAGTTGTGATGGCGCTCTGGAATATGGCACAATAGAAGAGAGGCGAGGAAAGGTCGTCGCCATCGAAAGATTCATGAGTTTTTTCAAAAACCTATTCGGTAAGAAATCGGCCGTACCTCAGGTGCCGGCGCCTTCCGGAGCACCGGTCCCGGAAGGGCAGCCGATGCCCCCCGCAGCTCAAGAAGAAGAGCACCAAGACGACCCGACGTACGAGTGCATGAACTGCGGATATACTTCGAACCAACCCGGCGGATGCCCCAATTGCGGAATTCCGCTCCGGGTCGTGGAGAAGCGGTAATATTCCGCCACCTTAGCTCAGTTGGTAGAGCGGCGCTTTCGTAAAGCGTAGGTCCCCGGTTCAAACCCGGGAGGTGGCTCACCGAATGTATCAAAATCCCTGATTTTGGTATAAATTCGAGCGCCCCGAGTTTATCGAGGGACCACCAAATTATTTATGAAGCACAACCCCGACATCGTGTATATCTCCACATTCCCTGGAGCGGGAGGAGATGACGCAAAGGACTGGGCGCTGATGTTGCTTCGGATGTATGCGGGATACGCGGCGCGGAAGGGATGGAAAGCGGCCGCAATCGACGAGGACACCATCGAGATTCGGGGGAAGGAGGCGTACGAGATATTGAAGGAAGAATCGGGTGTGCATCGTCTGGTGCGCATTTCCCCCTTCGACGCGAAGAAGAACCGGCACACGTCGTTCGCGCTCGTGGAGGCCTTGCCGGAGCTCGAGGACATTGAGACGGACAAGCTCCGGATACCGGAGAGCGACTTGAAGTACGAATTCAAGCGCTCGTCGGGTCCGGGCGGGCAAAACGTCAACAAAGTGGAGACCGCGGTGCGCATCATTCACAAACCGACCGGCGTGTCGGCCTCGTCGGAGCGGGAGCGTTCTCAGGCGCGCAATAAGGAACAGGCACTGAAGCTCCTGAAAGCGAAATTGGCGAAGGAACTCGAACGCAGGCAAGAAGAGGACATTTCGCACCTGCGCGTCAAAGTCACACCCGAGTGGGGACACGAAATCCGCTCATACGTTCTCCATCCGTACGAACAAATACGGGACCGCCGTTTAGGTATAAAAATCAACAAGGCAGAGGAAGTCCTGAAGGGGAACCTTGATATGCTCTTTGAGAAAGGTAAGAATAAATAGTGAGGTTGTATGATTACGTTCAAAAACGTCAGCAAGGAGTATCGGCACAACGGGAGCGCCACGACGGCGCTCGATAAGGTAACGTTCAAGATACAGCCGGAAGAGTTCGTCTCAGTCGTCGGTCGCTCGGGTGCGGGAAAGTCGACGGTCATCAAACTTCTCATCGGGGAGGATAGACCCACCAAGGGGCAGGTTTTTTTCGGTTCATACGAGGTGGACAAGCTGAAATCGAAAGAATTGCCGGAATTCAGGCGGCACATCGGCGTCGTCTTCCAGGATTTCCGTCTTTTGGAGCGGAAGACGGCATTTGAAAACGTTGCCTTTGTCTTGGAAGCCGAAGGATATCCTCAGGCAGAAATAGACGAGCTTGTCCCGCAGGTGCTTGAAATCGTCGGTTTGAAGGACAAGCTCTCGAAATTCCCCGCGGAGCTTTCGGGAGGGGAGAAGCAACGCGTCGCGATTGCGCGGGCGATGATCAATCGCCCCGACGTCATCATCGCCGACGAGCCGACAGGAAACCTCGATCCGCTCAATAAATGGGAGGTGATACGGTTACTCAACAAAATCAACGAGCTCGGCAGCACGGTGCTCCTCGCGACGCACGATAAGGAAATCATTGATTCGCTGGGGAAGCGGGTGATAACATTGGAGAACGGCGCCATCGTGAGCGACGAGGCGCACGGAGAATTCAATATTTCATGATTACCCTCTGGCGTATCATTAAATACGGCTTTCAGAGTTTTCGGCGCAATGCGTGGCTTTCGGCAACGACAGTGGGCGTGATGACGCTCACGCTCTTCGTGTTCTTGGGCATCATCCTCTTTAACGCGCTCGCGGCGAACGCGGTTTCCGAAGTGAAAGACAAGGTGGACATCAGCGTGTACTTCAAGAGCAACGTCGGCGAGGACAACATTTTGAACATCAAGAAGACGATTGAGGGGATGAACGAAGTAAAGTCGGTCGAGTATGTCTCGCGCGACGAGGCGCTCCAGGAATTCAAGACGGCGCACGCGAGCGACACGGTGATTGCGGCGACGCTCGACCAGCTTGACACCAACCCGCTCCTCGCTTCACTCAACATCAAGGCGAAGGACTTGAGCGACTACAGCTCGATTGCATCGTACCTCGATTCGGCATCGCTCGCCGACGTCGTGCAGAAAGTAACCTACGCGCAGAACGCGCTTGTCATCAGCAGGTTGGAGAAACTCCTGAACGGAATGAACGCGGCAGTGCTCGCGCTGACGCTTTTCCTCGTCTTCCTCGCCGTGATGGTGACGTTCAACACCATCAGTTTGGCGATTTTCTCGAATAAGGAGCAAATCGGGATTATGCGCGTCGTGGGCGCCTCGAATCAATTCATCCGGGGTCCGTACGTCGTCGAAGGCATTATCTACGGCGTGATCGCCGCAGTAGTAAGCTTAGTGCTGTTCATACCGGTCGTGAAAGCCGTCTCGCCGCAGCTCGCGCTCTTCGTGCCGTCGTTCGATTTGTCGCAGTATTTCCTGGGAAGCATCGGACGTTTCCTTGGATACCAGGTACTCGCGGGCGCCACGCTCGGCATCGTTTCGAGCACCATCGCAATTCACCGGTACCTGAAGGTATAAAAACCCGGCTCACACGAGCCGGGTTTTTAAATTCATTGTCGCGAGGACTATTCCGTCTTGTACTCCGCGTCGTACTTCCGCCACGCTTCCGAAACGGAAGGTTCGAGCGCATCGAGCGTCGCAAGCACTTCGTCGCGTATCGTGCTCGTCGCGACCTCGTTGGTATTCTGGGTGGTTGCAGTCGCCGCCTCGGATGTTTCCATCAGAATTTCCTCGATGCGGTCGTCTGCAATCCCGACTTCCTCCGCGGCTTTTCGTACGACGGTTTGGACTTTTTCGATGTCGAACGGTTCTTTTGAACCGTCTCGTTTTATGACATTTACAGGCATATGGTAGGGTATATAACCGTTGTCGCCCTTTGGGTGAGCATACGCTCATTATACCATTGCCGTACGTGTCCGTTTTTCTATCAATGTCGCTTGGAATTTTACGGGAGAGTGCGGTAAGATAGGCACAGCAACGCAATTGCCGGATCGTCTAATGGTAGGACACATGCCTCTGGAGCATGGTATCGGGGTTCGAGTCCCTGTCCGGCAGC
>CAZAZV010000002.1:0-64879 GCA_964489845.1 uncultured Candidatus Saccharibacteria bacterium | reverse complement strand
GGCTTGGCTATCTCCAAGTCGGGCAGCCGGCGCCGACGCTTTCCGGTGGGGAAGCGCAGCGCGTGAAACTCGCAAAAGAGCTTGGCGAACCGAATTTGCATCGCCGGACGCTCTATTTGCTCGACGAACCGACAACCGGACTCCACTTTGACGACGTGCAGAAACTTCTCGACGTACTGCAGAAACTCGTGGAGCGGGGGAATACCATCCTCGTCATCGAGCACAATCTGGACGTGATAAAGTCGGCTGACTGGATTATCGACCTCGGCCCCGGCGGGGGCGTGAAAGGCGGCCACGTCGTCGCCGAAGGTACGCCGGAAGAGGTCTCCCAGGTTGCCGGCAGCGAAACGGGGAAATATCTGAAGAAAGTTTTGAAGTGAGATATGGAACACGTGGCAATTATGCGCAAATCGTGGGGACTCTTGCCGAAAATCTTAGACGGGCGGAAGACGATTGAATCGCGCTGGTCCGTGACGAAGTGTAAGCCGTGGGATGCCGTAAAGCCCGGGGAAACCGTTTACTTCAAGAACTCCGGCGAGCCGGTGAGCGTGAGAGCGGAAGTTGAGAAGGTAGTGCAATTCGCCGATTTGACGTCGAAACGAGTCAGGGAATTGCTCGATAGGTACTACAAGGATGACGGGCTTGAGGAAGCCGACGTACCCGCCTTCTTTGAACGATTCAGGGATAAGCAGTATGGTATGTTTATCTTCCTCAAGAGCCCGCGGGAAATCGAGCCATTCGAAATCGACAAGACCGGATTTGGCATGATGTCTGCGTGGATTACCGTGGATGATATTTCAAAGATACAGCGATGATATATAAAGAGATTCCACAAGAATTTAACCCGACAATACCCGAAGTGGTGAGTTGTTTCATAGAGCATGATGGTAAGATCTTGCTTTTACGTCGTCTTAAGCATAAACCAGAAGGAGACAAGTGGGGTGTTCTGGCTGGTAAGGTAGATGCTGGCGAGGATGTATCGGAGGCGATGGCAAGAGAAATCAGGGAAGAAATCGGACAGGATGTATCGCAGGCGGCGCTGCAATATTTAACGAAAGTATATGTGGTGTGGCCGGAACATCACTTCATATTTCATATGTTTCGAATAGAATTTAATATTTTGCCGGAGATTGTACTGAAAGCCGACGAGTTACGGGAACACCGGTGGGTTTCACCGGAAGAAGCGTTGATGATGGAGCTTGTTCGAGACGAAGATGAATGCATTAGGATGTATTATGAGTTTAGGAGAGTATGAAAATGGTGAAATTCAGAGAACATCTCGTTCTAAAGATATTGAGCGGCGAGAAGACGGTTACGTGGCGGCTTTTCGACGACAAGGATTTGCAGGAAGGGGACCGCATTGAGCTTGTGAACTGGAACACGGGAGAAACATTCGGCGCGATGTCCGCATGGATTACGGTAAGAAGTGTTTCGAAAATCAGGAGATGTTTATAAACGTACCGAAATTCAAACAGCGCAAAAATACATGTGGAACAACCTCTTTGAGGATGGTGTTATCTTTCTGGGGACGGGATATACCCGAGAAAGAAATAATACGGGAAGTTGGTGGTCTGAAAAGTTACGGCGTGAAAACAACGAAACTCGCAGACTTTGCTGGGAAACTCGGGTTTAACATTTCCTGTTTCTCGTACAATAGGAAACTCGCTGATGGGGGCGCGAAGCTGAAACTGCCGGATACGAAGGATATCATAACTTTTCTAAAGCGGGGGGTGCCGGTTATCGTAAACATCCGTTACTCACTGCTTCATCGCTTACCTCTGACGAAGGCCGGTCATTTTATTGTTATTACTGGCTACCGGGGTGAGAAAGATGCTTTTCGATATAATGATCCGGAAGACGGAAAGAGCCATACGATAGGAGCAGAACATTTGCGATTCGCGTGGTTCAATAACGTACCCGATTCGAGTGCTTACTTTCTGGCAATATGGCCGAAGAAATTATGAAACCATTCACGCCTTTTTCAGATAATATCGTATTCGTCGATACCGAATTTACGAGCTTAGACCCTTATAAAGGAGAGTTGCTTTCCGTAGGACTCGTGAAACTGAATGGCGAGGAATTATACGTCGAACTGGAATGGGATGGTGCTGTGGACAAATGGGTACAGGAGCACGTTGTCCCATTCCTTACGGAAGAGAAAATCGGGAGAGAAGAGGCGGCGAAGAGAATAAAAAAGTTCGTGGGAGATGGTGAACCCTTTATGGTCGCGTACGTGAATCAATTTGATGCGCTCTATCTCTATAAATTATGCGGGACTGGTGGCACCGTTTCACTGGATACCGATTGATTTCGCGTCAATCCTTTTCGGTTTTGGCGTGAGTCCGGAGAGTTATTACCATGGCGACAAAAACAATTTTTACCACGAGTTGGGGATTGACCACACGAAATATCGGGAGCATCACGCGCTGGATGATACTAAACTCTTGCGCGAGGTGTACCTGAAACTTGTATCGAAACCGGTATGAAAATGGTGAAATTCAGAGAACATCTCGTTCTAAAGATATTGAGCAGCGAGAAGACAGCCACCATGCTTTAATTTTTGTAGTTCTCGACCCTCCCGAAATTACAGGAAGCCAAAATACTATCATATAACCTTATATGATAAAAATAAGATGGAGATGATCACTTTGCGAAACGCGGAGCTGTGAAATTCGATGAGGAAAAACTGAAAAGAGCGGCCGAAGGGGATCTCATGACCGTTGCATACGAAGATTTTGAAAAATTGATATTCGTGTCGGGAAAGTCGTTGAGGTCAATGAGTTTCCCGAAGCGCGGATGCCGGCGTTCAAGCTGAAGATAGATTTCGGGCCGGAGCTCGGTGTAAAAACGTCAAGCGTGCGGGCCGTCGGGGCGCATACCAAAGAAGAACTGTCTAGTATGCTTGTCGTCTGCGTCGTGAATTTCCCGCTGAAGCGCATCGCGTCCTTTTCTTCCGAGGTTCTGACGCTCGGATTTAGGAACATGAAAGGCGGCGGGTGGGTCCTTATCACGCCCGGCAAGCCGGATGTGGGGCTCGGGAGCCGGCTGCAATAGGTAATCAAGTGATGATAAAATAATTCCATGATATCTTTTGAAGATTTTAAAAACGTTGAATTGCGGGTCGGGAAGGTTCTCGCCGCGGAGCGGGTTGAGGACTCGGAGAAGCTTATGAAACTGCGCGTTGATATCGGGACGGAGGAACGTCAAATCGTCGCCGGTATCGCGAAGTATTACGAGGCCGATGAACTCGTCGGGCGGCAGATTGTTGTTGTCGTAAACCTCGCGCCGCGGACGCTCATGGGGTTCGAGAGCCAGGGGATGCTCCTTGCCGCGAGCGATGATGGGGGCAGTTTGGCGCTTCTCACGCCCGACAAGAAAGTTATGCCCGGGTCGGAAGTGAGGTAGTGAATAAATGATCCAAGATACTACCAAAAAGATACTGGAGAAAATTCCGCAGACGCCGGGCGTGTACTTGATGAAGGACAAGCGGGGGAAGATTCTGTACGTCGGAAAGGCGGGGAATTTGTCGCGCCGCGTGCGAAGCTATTTCGAGCGTCCCCACGACAGCCGCATTGAGCGCATGGTGAACTTGATAGACGGTATCGAGACGAAGGAGACCGACACCGCGCTCGAAGCACTCATGCTCGAGTCGCAGCTCATCAAGCGGTACTACCCGCCGTACAACGTCAAGGAGAAAGACGATAAGAGTTTTCTCTATGTCGTTGTGACGCGCGGCGCGGCACCCCAGGTGAAACTTATGCGCGGAAAGGAACTCACGGAGCAGGAAAAAGCGCGCGCCTTCGGTCCCTTCGTGCAAAGTTCGCAGATTACGGTCGCGCTGAAGCTCCTTCGGAAGATTTTCCCGTTCAGCACGCACAACCCGCACGACATCGGTACGTTCAAGCGGCCGTGCCTCGATGCGGAACTCGGTCTTTGCCCGGGGACGTGCACGGGGAATTTCGAAAAGGAAAAGTACCGGCGCGACCTTCGTGGACTGAAACAGGTTTTGAAAGGCGAACGGCAGGCGCTCGTCCGGCGGCTTGAGCGGGATATGAAAACGTACGCGAAGCGGCAGGAATACGAAGCGGCGGAGCGCGCGAAGCGGCAGCTTTTCGCCCTCACACACGTGAACGATATCGCGCTCATCAGCAGAGATGCGGCGCGAGAGGAACAAACGGAACGGATAGAGGGGTACGACATCTCGAATATATCGGGCACGTCGGCGGTTGGCGTGATGGTCGTGTTCAGGAACGGCAAACCCTCGCGGAGCGAGTACCGCAAATTCCGCATCCGCGCTTTCCGGACCGAAGCGGGTGGCGATGTCGGCATGCTGAAGGAAGTGCTCGCGCGGCGCCTGCGGCACATTCCGCCACAGGACAACTGGCCGCTGCCGGACACTGTCCTCGTCGATGGCGGTGTGGCGCAGGTTCATGCGGTGCAGGAAGTGCTTGCGAAACACGATATTTCCGTGCCGGTCGTCGGTATTGCGAAAGGGCCGAAGCGGAAGAAGAACGAGTTTATCGGCCGCGTGCCGCGCGGCACCTCGGAGGAGACGCTCATCCGCGTGCGGGACGAGGCGCACCGCTTCGCCATCACGTACCACCGGGAGTTGCGGGGAAGGAGAAGTTTGGAGTAGTATTACCGTGAACATTTTATGACGCAGCGGAACTCTTCCATTCTCATCATTTTCACCGTCATCGCGCTGTTCGGAGCGCTCTTCGTGTACCAACCGGTCTGGAGCCAGCTTTCCGATTTCAGGCCGTGGCGGCTAGGACTTGATGTGGCGGGCGGCAGCCATCTCGAGTACAGCATCGATATGAGTAAAGTTCCCGCTTCCGACGAGTCGAGTGTGCTCTCCGGCTTGCGCGACGTCATCGAGAAACGCGTCGACCTGTTCGGCGTGAGCGAGCCGCAGGTATACATCAAGAGAGTAGGGAGCGAGGAACGGCTGGTCGTTGAACTCGCGGGCATCAAGAACCTCGACGAAGCCATTGCGGAAATCGGCACGACGCCGACCCTGGATTTCCGCACCGTGACGGTCGCAAAAGACGGGACGGAGACGTACACCCCGACAGGGCTTACGGGGAGCGACGTGACCGGCGCGAGCGTTTCCTTCGACCAATACACGAGCGCGCCCGTCGTCAATTTCGAACTGACGCAAAACGGCGCGAAACTCTTCGCCGACCTGACGCGGCAGAACATCGGCAAGCCGATTGCGGTCTTTTTGGACAACAAGCTGCTCGAGGAGCCGACGGTGCGAGAAGAAATTACCGGAGGCAAGGCCCAGATTTCGGGCAACTTCACCGTCGAAGCGGCGCAGCAGCTCGCCGCGCGGTTCAATGCCGGCGCGCTTCCGGCCCCGATACAGCTCGTCGACCAAGAAACCGTGAGCCCGCTCCTCGGAGCAAAATCGTTCCATGAGGCGCTCGTCGCGGGTGTCGTCGGGTTCGCGTTCGTCGCGCTCTACATGCTCCTGTACTACCGCCGCCTGGGAATTTATTCCGTCATCGCGCTCATCGTCTATGCGCTCCTGAACCTTACGATTTTCAAGCTGGTTCCCGTGACACTCTCGCTCTCGAGCATCGCCGGTATCGTGCTGTCGCTCGGCATGGCGGTCGATGCGAACGTGCTCGTCTTCGAGCGAATGAAAGAAGAACTGCGGCAGGGAATACCGTACGCGCAGGCGGTGGAGAACGGTTTCAAGCGCGCGTGGAGTTCCATACGCGATTCGAATATCGCGACGATGATCTCCGCCGTGATTCTTTTCTACATTACGACGAGTTTCGTCCGCGGGTTCGCGCTCGCGCTCTTCATTGGTGTCGCGACAAGCATGCTGACGGCTGTCGTGTTCACGAGGACGATACTCCGCGCGAGCAAGGCGCCGCGGACTGCCGGCACTGAATCGGAATCAAACCATGCATAAGCTTGACGTCATAAAACACAGAAACGTTTTCCTGGGTGTCGCGCTCGCGCTCGTTTTCGCGGCGTGGGTGTGCGTGTTCGTGTTCGGTTTGCAGCCGGGTGCGGATTTGTCCGGTGGCACGTCGTGGAGCGTGCAGTTTGCTTCCTCGACAACCGTTTCTCCGGAGCAGGTGAGGGCGTTCGTCGAAAAAACGTTTCATGCCGATGTGGCGACCGAGCGGGTGGGGGAGGGCATCGTCATACGGGTGAAACAGATGATGCCGTCGGATAAGACGGCGTACGAGCAGGCGCTCACGAAGGCGTTTGGAACGTTCCAGACGCTCGGATTCTCGAGTATCGGGCCGACGGTGAGCAAAGCATTGTGGCGCCAGTCGCTCTGGGCGCTCATCGGCGCGATTGCGGCGATTACCTTCTTTGTCGGGTGGGCGTTCCGCAAGGCGGCGGCGAGGGTTTCCTCGTGGAAGTACGGCTTCTCGACGCTCATCGCGCTGTTTCACGACGTGAGCATCCCGCTTGGCGCGGTGGCACTCTTCGGACATTTCGGTCTCTTCGACGTGGACACGACGATACTTGTCGGCTTGCTGATGACGGTTGGTTTCTCGGTGCACGACACGATTGTGGTCTTCGACCGCATCCGCGAACACCTCCTCGAGCGGAAGAACGAACGGATCCCGCTCGGAGACATTGTGAACGACAGCGTGAATCAGACCCTCATGCGGTCCATGAATACATCCGGCACGCTCATCGTCGTGCTCATTGCGCTCCTCCTTTTCGGCCCCTCGTCACTCATGGGGTTCCTCCTTACCGTACTCATCGGGACCGTCGCGGGAACGTATTCATCCATCTTCGTGGCGAGCCCGCTCCTGTACCTGTGGCAGGGCAGAAACAAGGGGGATTGACGTGTGGATAACTTGTGTGTTATTGTTAGATTTCCTATGACGTATTTGGATGGCATATTGCGGGACGCGCTTGCGGATTTTTCCCCGAAGCAGCGCGAAGTCATACGAGGACGATTCGGTCTCGACCGAAGCGGTACGCGGCGGACGCTCCAGGAAATCGGAGACGACCTTGAACTGACGCGCGAGCGGGTGCGGCAAATAGAGAAAAAAACGCGGGAAGCGCTCGCAGATGTTCTCGCGGGACTTTTGCAGGATTTTCTCGCTGACGCGTACGTGATTCTGAAGGAACGCGGCGGCTACGCGCACGGCGAGCAATTTCTCGCCGACCTCGAGCGCAAAGGACTTGTCGACTCGGTGCAGCAGTGCGCGAACAAACTGCACTTCGTCCTCGAAGTTTCGAACGGCGCGCCGTTTTATTTTCCCGGCGATCGGGACGTGGAAGCGTTTTGGTACCTCGACGAGCGGCAGAAGAGCGGGGTGCTGCGGGACGTGAAGCAGCTCATCAAGAGATTCGAGCAAGCGGGACCGGAAGGAATTCTTGTGAAGCGTAAGCATCTCGAGTGGTTCGACGCCATGGAACTGGGGCGGCTCCTGCCGCTCGCCCGCCGCGTCACCGTGAACGTGTTCGGAGACGTGGGACTTGCGGAGTGGCCCGAGATCACGCCGCGATTCTCGCGCGACCGCGCGTACCTGATACTGAAGAAGCACGGGAAGCCGTTGCACTTCAGAGACATTGCGAAAATGATCCAGGAAGTCGGACTTGCCGAACGGCGCGTGCATCCTCAGACCATTCATAACGAACTCATCAAAGACGAGCGGTTCGTGCTCGTGGGCCGGGGAACGTACGGGTTGAAGGAAGACGGGTACGAAGGAGGAACGGTACGGGAAGTGATCGCGAGGATTTTGGGAGAAAACGGGCCGATGAGCGCCCGGGAACTGATAAACGCCGTTCAGAAGCGCAAGTTTTCGAAGGAGAATACCATCGTGCTCAACCTCCAGAACCGGCAGTATTTCGAGCGACTGCCGGGGGGAGCATATCGGCTGAAGTAGACCTACTCCGACCGCTACGCCCCTGAAGCGAAACACGTCGTCCCGCCCCGCGAGCGGGACGCGTTCACGCTCGGGCTCGCTCTCTCGCTGAAGGTAGCCCCTCCTCGCTCCGCCTGCTGGCAGAGCTCCTCGGGATGGCGAACTTGTAACCTCACTTCGTTCGGGCAAGTTCTGCCAGCTCGCCCTGCGCGGGTCCTTTTTCAGGGGATAGCGGTCTGCGTACGTGTTATAATTTTACTAATGTTATTGACCGCTCTTACAGCAGTTCGTGATGCCTTAACGGTTGGCTTCCATGCGTTTTGGGGCGTTTTTGTTTTGATATGGTGGGTGGTCATCCCTCTCGCTCTCTTTTTCGCGTTCTCGAGAGCATGGTTGTTTTATAAAGAAGAGCGGTTCAAGAACGATATCAAATGGGTGCTCTTGGAGCTCACAGCGCCGCGCGAGGTTCCCCAGACCGCGAAGGCGATGGAGCAAGTTTTCGCCACGGTGCACGGGATGTATTCGTTCGGCGTCTCATTTTACAAGAAGTGGTTCAAGGGAGTCGTGGAACAGTGGGCGAGCTTCGAGGTCGCGGGGCGCGCTGGCGCGGTGCATTTTTACATACGGATACCGGAAGGATACCGCGACATGATTGAATCGGTCGTGTACGCGCACTATCCCGACGTGGAAATATCGCTCGTCCCGGACGAGGACGACTATGTCCGCTCATTCCCGGCTGACTTGCCGAACGAGGAATATACACTTTTCGGGAGCGAGCTTGCGCTCGTGCGCGAGGACGGATACCCCCTGCGGACATACCCGGAGTTCGAGGAGCGCGAGGAAGAGCGCCGCGTCGACCCCATCGGCGCCATTACCGAGGTTATGTCCCGCCTCGAGCGTTCGGAAGCCGCGTGGATTCAAATTCTCATACGGCCGACGGGGACCGAATGGACGAAGAAAGCGCAGGAAGTCATCGATATCGTGCTCGGCAAGAAAAAACCGGAGAAGAAAATGAAGTTCTCCGAGTGGGCGGGGAAACAGGGGCAAAACGTCGGCGAGTTCGGCCAGAATCTTCTCAAGGCGCCGTTCGTGGTGCCCGAATGGGGAGGAGGCAAAGAGGAGAAAAAAGAAGAAAAAGGAGGACTCACTGAGGGAAACAAGCGCATCATCGAGGCGGTGGAACACAAGATGTCGAAGATAGGATTTGAAGGAGGCATCCGCTTCGTCTATATTGACCGGAAGGATGCGTTTACCGGTTCGAACAGTACCGCGCTCATGGGTGTGTTCAGGCAGTTCAGTACCTTGAACCTCAACGCGCTCGGCGTGAACAAGGAAACCATGACGACCGCAAAGCAGCCATTCAAGAACCTCAAAACGGACCGGAAGCGGCGGAAACTCTACGCGCATTACCGCGCCCGCGATTTCGTGCGGAAATTCAACATCTACAACGCGGAGGAACTCGCGACGCTCTTCCACTTCCCGATTACCGGCGTCAAGTCGCCGATGCTGCAGCGCATCGAGGCGCGCAAGAGCAGCCCGCCGGCCGATTTACCCTCTTTCTAACATGGATTACTCGAACGTTACCCCTCTCATCACCCCTATCGGCATTACGGACTATCGCGGAGAAGAACGGCGCTTCGGTATCAAGGCGGACGACCGGCGGCGGCACGTTTACGTCATCGGGAAAACAGGCGTGGGGAAATCGACGCTCCTCGAGAATATGATCGTGTCCGACATCCAGAGCGGTAAGGGCATCGGCGTCGTCGACCCGCATGGGGAGCTCGCGGAGCACATCTTGCACTACGTGCCGGAGGAGCGGGTGGAAGACGTTATCTATTTCGACGCGGGCGACCTCGAGCACCCCATCGGCTTTAACCCCTTCGAAGAGGTTTCGGTGGAGCGGCGGCACCTCTTGGCATCGGGTATGATGGGAGTGTTCAAGAAAATTTGGCCTGACGTGTGGAGCGCGCGTATGGAATATATTTTGAGCAATACTGTCCTCGCGCTCCTCGAGAATCCATCGTCGACCGTGCTCGGCATTCTGCGGATGTTTTCCGATAGGCGGTACCGCGACGAAATCGTGAATCACATCGAAGACCCGGTTGTGAAGCACTTCTGGAAAGAGGAATTCGCCCAATACACGCAGCGGTTGCAGATTGAGGCGGTTGCCGCGATACAGAACAAAGTCGGGCAATTCGTGACGAACCCGTTGCTCCGGAATATTTTGGGACAACCCCGCTCTGCCATCGACATGCGCGAGGTGATGGACAGCGGGAAAATTCTTATCGTCAATCTGTCGAAGGGACAGGTTGGGGAGGACAACACAGCGCTCCTTGGTTCCCTCATTGTTACCAAACTGCAACTTGCGGCGATGTCGCGCGGCGATATGCCGCTCCATGAACTGCGGGACTTCGTGCTCTACGTCGACGAGTTCCAAAACTTCGCGACCGATTCGTTCGCGAACATCCTCTCCGAGGCGCGGAAGTACCGCCTGAATCTCGTTTTGGCGCACCAGTACATCAACCAGCTTGTGCATGACAACGGCAACACGCGCGTGCGCGACGCGATTTTTGGGAACGTCGGCACACTCGTTTGTTTCCGCATCGGCGCGGCGGATGCCGAATTTCTCGAGCCCGAATTCGGGCCGCAGTACACCGCGCAGGACCTCGTGAATCTCGCGAAGCACCACGTCATCATCAAGATGATGATAGACGGCATCACCTCGCAGCCCTTCTCGGCGCGGACGTTCCCGCCCCCCACGCCTCCCGAACACTCGCAGAAGGAAACCATCGTCGAGTACTCGCAGCGGCGCTACGGCTCGCCGCGGAGTTACGTCGAAGAAAAATTGCGCGCGGAGTGGCAGGACGAGCGGCTGGCAGTGGAGCGGGTGAGCGAGCGGGGAGAGCAACGACTTAAAACCGTCCTTCACCGGGAAGACGAAGGGCGTCCCGCGCCATTGCATCCGCATGCCGGAGAGAAGCCGCCGCGCGGAGACGTTAATGTTGAGGAATTGAAAGATATCCTCGAACGGGCGCTTGGAGGAAACGGAGAAGCGAAGAAAGATTAAACGCGCTCGGTGTACTCACTGTTCGCGGTGTTCACGCGAATGACGTCTCCCGCATTGACGAAAAGCGGTGTCGTCACTTTCAAGCCCGTTTCCGTTGTGACGGATTTCGTGCCGCCGCTTACCGTACCTCCTTTGACGCTCGGCGGCGCATCGGTCACCTTGAGGTCAACTTTCGCCGGCAGGCGGAGCGATATCGGCAGGTCGTTGAAGGACAGGATAGTCACTTCCAGATTTTCCTTGAGATAGTTCCGGGCGTCGCCAACAACCTCCGCTTTCAACGCAAAGCGGTCGCTCGGGTTGTCCGCGCTGCAAAACCAGTATTCGCCGGTCTTTTCCTTGTAATAGATGAAGCGGGAGTTTTTCCCCACAATGTCCGCTTCTTCGAATGTGCTTCCCTGGTGCGCGCCGTACTCCCGCACTTTGCCGCTCAAAAGATTTTTTAACGTCAGTTGGGCGGTCGGCCGCCGTTGCTGCTTCTTGACGAAGTTGTAATCGAGTACGACATACGGTTCGCCGTCCAATATGAAAGTTTTGCCCGGCCTCAATTCGTTGTATTCAAGCATGTTCCCCATCTTACCCGAAATCGCGCGTATTTTGCAATACGTCAGCCGATGACGCCGCCGCCGAGCATCTCATGCGTTCCGAATCCTTGTCGGCTGTAGCAAACCGCCGATTGTCCCGGCGTGACGAATTTCTGCGGCTTGTCGAAGACCAGTTTATAGTCGTTTGTGCGCAGTTTGCAGAGCGTTGCTTTCTGCAGCGGTTGCTGATAACGGATGCGGGCGAGGACGCGGCGGGGGAGCGCGGGAGTGCCGGTTATGAAGTTTACCTCGGTGAGTGTGACGTCTTTCCCGTACAATAGCTCATCTCCCGCCGGGACGGCAACGAGCGTATTCGTCTCGAGATTTTTCGCGGCGACGAAGAGCCGCTCACCCGTTGCAACGTGCAGGCCGCGCCGCTGACCGATAGTGTAGAAATGCGCACCTTCGTGCGTGCCGATGACGGCACCATCGGGCGTGACCACGTTCCCGGTTTTCACCGGCAAATACGCTTTCAGGAAATCTCGTATCTTCACGTCGCCGAGGAAGCAGATGCCCTGCGAGTCCTTCTTGTGCGCGGTCGGGAGCCCCGCCCGTTCGGCAAGCTTCCGCACGCGCGGTTTCACGTAGTTGCCGATAGGGAAGAGACAATGCGCGAGCTCTTTCTTCGTGAGCGTCCAGAGAAAATACGATTGGTCTTTCTTCGCATCGCGCGCCGTGCAGAGTTTACCACGTCGCAATCGCACATAGTGTCCCGTCGCGACATACTCGGCCCCCCTCGAGAGCGCCTTTTCGAGGAAGAGGCCGAATTTGATTTCCCGGTTGCACATCACATCCGGATTCGGCGTTACGCCGCGCTCGTACGCGCGCACCATGTAATTGACGACGCGCCGCTTGTATTCCTCCTCCAAGTCGAAGACGTAAAACGGTATTTCCAGTTTCTCCGCGACGAGGCGCGCATCTTCGGCATCGCGGACCGCGCAGCCATCTATGTTGAAGCACTTCAGGTACACGCCGAGCACGTCGTACCCGCGTTCCTTGAGTATGAGCGCCGCAACCGACGAATCGACACCGCCGGAGAGACCCACAAACACCCTCTTTCCCTTCGCGATATTCCGCATCGCTTTCTTTATACTGTCAAAGATAGTATAAGTAAAGGAATGGCTGTGAAAGAATGTGCGGACGAGGCGCGTATGAATAATGATGGGGTTTCCGACGAGGAGTTCGCCGCGCGCGTGCAGCGCGGGGACGTGGAGGCGTTCGAAGAGCTCACGAGACGGTATCAGGAGCGGCTCACGAGATATGCGAAGCGCTTCGCGGGAGATTTGGACAGCGACGACATCGTGCAGGAGGCATTCGTGAAAGCGTATCTGAATATCCGGAGTTTCAACACGGCACGCAGATTTTCCCCATGGCTGTACCGCATCGCGCACAATGAGGCGGTCAATTTCATACGGCGGACGAAACGGGAACCGCTTACTTTTTTCGACCTTGATGTGGTGTTCCCACACCTTGCCGCTGACGAGAATCTTGAAGCGGACTTGAGCGGCAAGGAAACAAGAGCATTCTTGAAGGCGTCCGTTGACGCCTTGCCGCCGAAATATCGCGAGCCGCTTGTCCTGTACTATTTCGAAGAGTTTTCATACGATGCCATCTCCGATATCATGCGAATACCGAAAGGGACAGTCGCCATCAGGTTGAAGCGCGCGAAGGATTTGCTGAAACGCGCTCTCCACGAAGCACATGCCGAACACCAATAACAAAAACGCATTCAGTCGCGTCATGGAGCGTATCCGTTCAGGGCATCTGAAGCCGCGCGGCAGGTGGTACTTCGCGCTCCGCGCGGCGCTCTACGCGCTCATTGTCATGCTCGTCGCCGCCGCGGTCATTTTTGTTATCGGCTGGATACGCCTGTCGCTGCACCGCAACGGCATCTGGTTCCTCCCCGGCTTCGGCGCGTGGGGGTGGCGCATGTTCATTGGAAGTTTCCCGTGGCTTACCGTCGCGGTCGTTGCAGTGCTCATTATCGCGCTCGAAGCGCTCCTGCGGCACTACGGTGTCGTGTATAAGCGGCCGCTTTTGTACTCCGCGGGGCTCGTCGTGTGCGTGCTCATTGTCGTCGGTGTCCTGCTCGATGTGCGGCAGTTCAATGCGCCGGTGCGGGGATTCGCCGGCGTTCCCGGCATGGAATTCCATCGGAGCAGAGGGCCGGCGATCGTCGGACAGGTCATGGATTTGTCCGACAACCATATCATCGTCCGGGATATGTTCGGGCGCATGCTTTTCATAACGGACAAGCGGATGCTGCCGTCCCCTTTGCCGAACATTTCGGTCGGGGATACGGTGGTCGTCGGGGGCTTCGTGGAAGATTCGAGCGGAACGCTTCGCGCGTTCGGTATCCGGCCGATCGACCGGGACGATTTGTATATCCCGCCGCAGTTCATGGTGTTCCCCGAACCGTTTGAGGCGACGGGGACACCGTAGGGCGCTCCGGTTTTCTTACTCTCTTGGGCACCGAGCGTTCGTCCTCTCCACTCGTTTTGCATTTTTCGCTTTTCGTTTTACACTTAAATCCATGCGTATTTTAGCGCGCGATATCGGGGGATATGAAGGGAAAGAGATGGAGCTTGCCGGATGGGTTGCCGCGCGGCGCGACCACGGGAAACTCATCTTTATCGACCTGCGCGACCGGAGCGGTGTCGCGCAAATCGTTTTTGCTGGCGATGCATATGAGGACGGGAACAAACTTCGCTCCGAATGGGTCATCCGCGCGCACGGTACGGTCGGGAAGCGCCCGAAGGGGATGGAGAATCCGGAGCTTCCGAACGGCGGCTACGAGGTGAAGGTATTGCGCATCGACGTGCTCGCGGAAGCGGACACGCCGCCCATATCGGTGGAGGGGGACGGACGGGATATCGGCGAGGACAAGCGGATGCAGTACCGGTACCTCGACTTGCGCCGGGAGCGGATGGCGCGGAACATCCGCCAACGAGCCTGTGTTATCTCGCATCTGCGGAGGTTTTTCGAGGCGCGGGGATTCGTCGAGGTGGAAACGCCGGATTTGGGTAAATCAACACCGGAGGGAGCGAGAGATTACCTCGTTCCGTCGCGCGTGCATCCCGGCATGTTTTACGCCCTTCCGCAATCGCCGCAGCAGTACAAGCAGCTCCTGATGGTTGCCGGCCTCGAGCGGTATTTCCAAATCGTGCGGTGTTTCCGCGACGAGGACACCAGGGGAGACCGCCAGCCGGAATTCACGCAGGTTGATGTCGAATTGAGCTTCACGGACGAGGAAGAAATCATGTCACTCACCGAAGCAGTGTTCCTTTCCCTCGTGCGCGATTTGTATCCGGAAAAAAAGCTGACACTCGGGCCGGATGGGCGTATTCCCCGGATGACGTATGCGGAGGCGATGGAGCGATACCAGAGTGACAAGCCGGATGTGCGGAGCGACCGAAACGACCCAAACGAACTCGCCTTCCTCTTCGTCGTCGATTTTCCCGCGTTCGAGTGGAGTGAAGAGCATCGGCGCTGGCAGGCGGTGCATCATCCCTTCACGATGCCGAAAGTGAAGGATGCCGATGAGCTGCGGGAGCGGTTCGCGAAAAATCCGGAGGCGATCGTCGCCCGGCAATACGATGTGGTGCTGAATGGTTACGAAATCGGGGGCGGCTCGATACGTATTCACGAGCAGAGTCTCTTGCGTGCCGTGTTCGAGCTCCTGGGGCACCGACCGGAGGAAATACAGGAGCAGTTCGGACACTTACTCGAAGCGTTCCGCTACGGCGTGCCGCCGCACGGGGGCGTTGCGTACGGGATTGACCGCGCCATCATGATTTTGCAAAATGAACCGAGCATCCGCGAAGTCATCGCCTTCCCGAAGACGGGGGACGGGAGAGACCTCCTCATGCACGCGCCGAGTCCGGTCGACGAAGGACAACTCAAGGCATTGCATTTAAAAATCGATACGCCATAGAACCATGAGTCCAAAAGAAGAAAAAACATTCGTGCTGGTGAAGCCCGACGGGGTGCGGAAGGGGCTCATCGGCGAAATCATCCGCCGCTTCGAGCAGCGCGATTTGAAGATCGTCGCCCTGGAGATGTTCCGGCCGACACGCGAAGCAATTGACGCCCACTATCCGAAGGATGAGGCGTGGGTGAAACGCCTCGGCGAGAAAACGCTCGGCACATACAAGCAGCAGGGCGTCGACCCCCTCAAAGAACTCGGCACGGCCGACCCTCTCGAAATCGGGACACAGGTGCGGAAGTGGCTCGTTGACTACATGGTTTCAGCTCCCCTCGTGAAAATGGTAGTCCAGGGCCTGCATGCCGTGGATGTGGTGCGTAAAATCGCCGGTCCGACGATACCCTCGACCGCCGATATGGGCACTATACGGGGCGATTTCTCGATAGATTCGCCCGTTTTGGCGAATGCCGAAAAACGGGCGGTCATGAACCTCGTCCACGCCTCGGAAACCAAGGAGGAGGCGGCACACGAGATGGCGCACTGGTTCGGGGAAATCCCCGCCTTCGACTACAAGCGGTTTGGTGTTGACGAGTAGCGGTGGTATACTGGGAGAGGTCTCGCTTTTCAGATTTCGGATCAAAAACAATTACCTCAGGGATTCCTATTATCGCGCCGATTCGCTGATTCGTTCAGGGATCTGCCGCTGCGGAAACCCACCTGGCGTCAGTCCGGGTAAATCTCAGAGCGGGACCTTTTTGTTACCTATCGGGATGAAGCGGCACATTTTTATCGGCGTCGCGTGGCCGTATGTGAATGGTGACTTGCATGTCGGGCACCTCGCGGGTTACCTCTTGCCCGCCGACATATTCGCGCGCTTCTCGCGCTTGCGGGGAAACCGGGTACTTATGGTATCCGGTTCCGATTGTTACGGTACGCCGACGACCGTCGAGGCGGACAAACGGGGTGTCTCACCGCAGGATATCGTCGACGAGTACCACCCGAGGCACGTCAAACTGTTCGAGGAGGTGGGCATCAGTTTCGATTTGTTTACGAAGACGGCAACCGAGAACCATCAGAAGCTGGCGCAGGAATTTTTCCTGAGCTTTCTCGCGAAGGGATATCTCTTTAAAGATACGCGGGAACAATATTACGACCCGAAGGCGGAGAAATTTTTGCCCGACCGATATGTCGAAGGCGTGTGTCCGTACTGCGGCGCAGTAGGAGCGCGCAGCGACCAGTGCGATACGTGCGGACGCGTCATCGGGGAAGGCGAGCTCAAAGAACCGAAGAGTACACTGAGCGGGGAACCAGTTGAACTCAAGGCGAGCGAACACTATTTCTTCGACCTCAAGAAACTGCAGCCGTTTATTGAATCGTACGTGCAGAAGCACGCGGGGCAATGGAAAGAGTGGGTGCGGTGCGAGACGGAAGCATGGCTCGAGCGCGGGCTCGAAGCGCGGGCGTTCAGCAGGAACATCGAGTGGGGCGTCCCATTTCCCGTCGATGCCATTTCTCCCGCAGAGCGAATTGACGACATCGAGCACAAGCGGTTTTACGTCTGGTGGGAAGCGGTGATGGGATACTACACCGCATCGCGCGAGTGGAGTGAGCGCGGGAACGGCGACTGGAAGGAGTGGTGGTACAGCGACCTCGCGGCGCACTACTATTTTATGGGCAAGGACAATCTACCGTTTCACACGATGTTTTGGCCCGCGGAACTCCACGGGTACGACGAGCGCCTGCATCTTCCCGATGTCGTCTCCATCAACCAGTTCCTCACGCTCGGCGGCAAACAGTTTTCCAAAAGCAGGGGAGTCACCGTTGATTCGCGCGAGTTTGTCGCGAAACACGGGCGTGATGCCGTGCGCTTCTATCTCACGTACATTATGCCGGAGTATGCAGACACGAGTTTCGGCTGGAGCGATTTCGCGGAGAAGCACAACAACGTGCTCATCGGCAATCTCGGGAACTTCGTGAACCGGACACTCACGCTCGCGGCGGGCATGACGCTCGGCGGAAGCGTCAATGCGGCGGTTGCAGCCGAGGTCGAGCGGCGGGTTCACGAAGCCGAGCATGCGCTCGAGCGCGTATCGTTCCGGGAGTACCTGAACGCCGTCCTCGCGCTCTCCGATTTCGGAAACAAGTACCTCACCGGCGCGTCGCCATGGAAAAAAGAGGGAGACGAAAAGGAAGCGATCGTCGGAAACGCCCTTTTCATCGTTCTCGCGCTGCAGCTCACGCTCGCACCGCTTCTCCCGGACACCGTGGAGAAGCTCGCTCGTATGACCGGCGTCGAGTTCCCCGACTGGAAAGACGATGCGGCGGGCGATTTACGCGATGCCCTGAAACGGGCTACTATAGGGAAGGTTGAATCGTTGTTTGAAAAAATCGAGATTGGCAAAACAGAATGATGAGGTCCCGCAAGTAACGGGACGCTCATAATTCTAGCGAAATCGGAGATTTCGAGGAGTTGTGAAGTCCCGCGTAACGGGACGCTCATAATTCTAGCGAAATCGGAGATTTCGAGAATTATGGCGGCTATCGTTTAGTGGCAGGACGGCTGCTTCCCAAGCAGCAGGCGCGAGTTCGATTCTCGCTAGCCGCACAGATATGAAAACACCCCGTTACGGGGTGTTTTCATATCTTTTGTCATGGATTGCGAGAATCGAACGGGGGATGAGTCGGAAGGGGAGCTACTGAACCCCTTCCGTTGAGGAAAGCAGCGAGGAGCGGAGCGACGAGAGCCGGAAACCGTGGGTTTCTGGAAGAGTTCCGCCGAAGCGGAACTCTTGTCCGATAGCGAGCCTGTTTTCCGGCGAGCGTCTCGCTAGCCGCACTCATATAACTGATATACTCGTTGAGGGGCGCAAAGGCCGGATAGGGGGAGCATGGAAACCGCCGAGTGAAGCCACTCGGCGGATTTGTTTAGATAGGATCCCAATTAAAGGGGAAGTCGATGATTTCGATGCCTAAGCGTTCGGCCTGTTCCCGTTCCCAGCGGGCTCCGACGGATGTTTCCCATTCCGGCATGAAGTGCATCCGGTGTATCGCACCCGACTCGAAGAGCGGGAGGTAGAAATCGTACAGGATGCTTACGGGATAGCCGTCTGCCGGGGCGTCGTACGTAAGGCGCTGCAGGTGGGGTTCCACCGGGCGCTGGTCGAACACGTTGTGTCCGCCTTCTTTCAGATACTCGATCGCTTTCCCGAACCACTTGAGATTTTCCGTGAGGGAACCCTTTCCGCCCGTCGTGACCGGACCGCATACTTCGGATACGGGGGTCGGCAGCCGTCGCGCCACTTCGAGAGCAACGGCGAGCAGCTCGGTATAGGAACGCGCTTTCCCGAGACGCCTGAGGTCGTCGGCGCACCACACTTCGGTCATTTCCTTACCCTCCTCTGCTTAAATTTCTATCACGAAGCGTAGTCCGCGATGGCGCGCTTGTCAACGGATTTTTTTGCGAAGAGGAGTACCGCGACGAGCAGGAACGCGGTGCATGCCATGAGCGGCATCGTGATGTAGCCGAATTCCAGCACGTACACCTTCGCGCACGAGACGGGACCGAGTGCGGCGCACAAGCCACCGGAGACGACTCCCATCTGGAGGAGCGAGTGGTAGGCGGAGACGAGCGCCCCGATGAACGAGAGCGCGATGCCGATGTTCGCGACGTGTTTCGATGTTTTGAATTTCTTGAGAAACGCCGCACCGAAGAGCGGAATCTGCGGATAGAGCACAGCCCGCTCGACCCAGCAAAGCTCGCACGGCAGGTAGTGGGCGATTGCCGAGTAGAACAAACTGCCGAGCGTCGCGAAGCACGCGACGAGGAATGAAAGGGGCATGGCGCGCCCACCCACCCACGCAACGAGGGCGCGGTTCGTGCTGGTTATGAGCGAGACGGCGAGGAGGACGATGAAAATCTGTCCGCCGACGGCGCCGGCAGCGAGTATGAGGTTTACGAAGTTAATCATTATTGGGGGAGTGAGCAGCCCGTTTTTTGGGAAAGGTCCTCGAGCGACATGACGCCGGTTTGCCGCGAGCCGTCCGCGAAGACCCATGTTGGATATTCCTGGATGTTTTGCGCGTTGCAGGCGGGGAGCTCACCTTGCCCGTCGGGCGTCGAGCATTCTACATACGGGAGCAGCCGCGCGGAATTTCCGAAGAGGTTCTTCTGGTCGTGACAGTGCGGACACCAGAACGCGCCGTAGAACGTGGCGCCTTTATCTTTGAGACACGCCGCGAATGCGTCGTACTTGCCCGGTTCATGCGCCACGTATATCTGCCATCCGACGAAACCGGCGAGGAGAACGCCTGCGACACCCCAGAGCGCAAACTGTTTCTGCTTTTTTCCCATGTAATTTGATTATATCGGTGTCAGAAAATTCTTTCCACGCCGTACGTGAAGAAGGCGACGATAATGCCGGCGACCGCGATGCCGAGCGAGATGAGCGGAATCGCTTTGCGCGGAGGAATACGGAGGACGAATGCGGCGAGCGTTGCCGTCCACGCGCCGCCCACGACGGGAAGCGGCATCGCGGTGATGACGAAGAGCGCGAATGCCTTGAAAAGCTCGAATTCTTTCGAGTGCCTTTTGCCTGTTTTTTCGAAGAGTTTCTCGAAGAAACGCTTGCAGAAAGAAAATTTCGCCGAGAAGTAGTTCACGATGGCATCAAGCGAGCAGAGCAGTACGACAACCGGTACGATGTTGCCCGCGACCGCCGCGAGATAGGCGGCGGGGAGCGGGAGATGGTATGCCGCGAGCGCCACGGGGAGCGACGCGCGCAGCTCTCCGATGGGGAGCATCGAGAGCAGGAACGTCTTTACGATATCCACAACCATACAAAAACTTACCTTACCATACGTGTGATATAATGAGAAGCATCATGAAGGATACCTCGCAGAGGATTGTTAAAAAGTTGGCTAAAAAGAAAACAATCAGCAGGAGGAAACCATCCCGGGTGTCCCGAAAGAAGACACCCCGAACATCTCGCACGAAAACATCTCGAGTATCCCGGCGGACAACGCGCCGAGTGGTGAGAAAGAAAGCGACTCGAGCACCCCGGTCGTACTTTACCAGATTTGTCAAACCGGAAGAGAACCCGCTCATCGTTCCCGAGCCGCAGCACGATTGGGAGGCGTGGCAAACATTCAATCCCGGCGTCGTGTCGCTCTCGGACGTCGTCCATTTCCTCTATCGCGCGATCGGCGGAGACGGCATTTCGCGGCTGGGGTACGCTTCGTCACCCGACGGTCTCACTGTTCGCGAGCGTCTCCCGCATCCGGTATACGAACATCGGGTGAAGGACCGTGTCTGGAGCGTTTACTCGTTCGCTTCCGGCGGGAGTTGGGGCGGATGCGAAGATGCGCGCATCGTTCGCGTGGGAGGCGAAGACACGCTCTATATGACGTACACGGCGTGCGACGACGGATTGCGCGTCGGCCTTACGTCGATTGGCGTCGACGATTTTCTGCACAAGCGGTGGACGTGGAAAGCGCCAATGCTGATTTCTCCGCCGGGACAGGTGCACAAGAATTGGGTTTTGTTTCCGGAGAAAATCCGCGGCAAGTACGCCTTGCTCCACAGCATCAATCCCTCAATTTCCATCGCATATCTCGACTCGCTCGATTTCCCGCCGGGGCAATACATCGAGAGCGAATACGGCGGGGGACGCCGCCGCGACTCGTGGGACACGTTTGTGCGCGGCGCGGGTGCGCCGCCCCTGAAGACGCCGCGCGGGTGGCTGCTCTTTTATCATGCCATCGACGAGTATGAGCCGGGAAAGTACAAGGTGGGAGCGATGCTTCTCGACCTCGAAGACCCGACGCACGTTTTGTATCGCGCGCCCGAACCGATTCTGGAACCGGATGCCGTGTACGAAAACGACGGGTTCAAGCGAGGCGTTGTCTACGCGTCCGGTGCGGTGGTGAAGGACGGCGTGCTGTATCTCTACTACGGCGGTGCCGACAGCTATGTCTGCGCCGCATACGGCGATTTCGATACGTTCATGGACGAGTTGACTCGCGAGAAGCGGCCGACATTGCGGCGCCGCATCCTGGAGGTACGATAGCGGGACAGGCATATGGTTATCAAACGAGAAGCGCGCAATCCGATTCTGACGCCGGACCCAAAGCATCCGTGGGAAGCGGCGGCTGTTTTCAACGGCTGTCCCGTGAAGCGGGGGAAGTACACGTACCTCCTCTACCGCGCCCTTTCGCTTCCGCATTACCACACGGCTGCGGGAACGCGGATGATGGTTTCCGACATCGGTATCGCGCAGAGCACCGACGGCGTTTCGTTCGGCGCTCGGCGGCGATTTATCGTTCCCGAGGAGCCGTGGGAACGATTCGGGTGCGAGGACCCGCGCGTCACCGAGCTCGACGGGACCTACTACGTCTTTTATACGGCGCTTTCCGCGTATCCCTTCCGCGCTGATGGCATTCGGGTGGGCGTCGCGCTCTCCAAGGATTTGAAAACGGTGACGGAGAAGCATCCCGTCACACCGTTCAACGCGAAGGGTATGGCGCTTTTCCCCGAGAAAATCGGCGGGAAGCTGTGGGGAATTCTCACGGTGCACACCGATATGCCGCCTGAGAAGATTTGCGTCGTTCCCTTCAATAAGCCGAGTGATATCTGGTCCGAGGCGTACTGGAACAAATGGCATCAGAATTTCGAGAAGTACGCGCTGCCCTTGGCGCGCTCGCCGCAGGATTTGATCGAGAACGGAGCGCCGCCCGTGAAGACGAAATACGGCTGGCTCATCTTTTACGCGTACGTGCGCGGCTATTTCGCAGGACGCGCGCTTTTCACCGTCGAGGCGGTGCTCTTGGACCTGAAGGAACCGCGCAGGATTGTCGCGCGCACCGAGATGCCGATACTCCTCCCCGACGAATACTACGAGCGCATCGGTTCGGTGCCGAACGTGGTGTTTCCGTCGGGCGCGCTCGTGGAAAACGACCGGGTGCGGTTGTATTACGGCGCCGCGGACACCGTGTGCGCGCTTGCTTCCATAAAACTCTCATCTCTCCTCGACGGGATGCGCGAGAAAGAGAAGCGGAACGTGCGCCTCGTGCGCGCGAAGACGAATCCCATCATCGAGCCGATTACCGGACACGGATGGGAGCGCAAATCGACGTTCAATCCGGCGGCACTCGTGCTCGACGGGAAGGTTCACCTCCTGTACCGGGCGATGTCGGAGGATAACACGTCGGTCTTCGGCCACGCGGTGAGCGCGGACGGCATCCACATTGATGAGCGGAGCGCCGAGCCTGTGTACGTGCCGCGCGAGCCGTTTGAGACGAAACTCGTTCCGCACGCGAACTCCGGTTGCGAAGACCCGCGCCTCACGCGCATCGGCGACACCGTCTACCTCACGTACACCGCGTTCGACGGCAAGAACCCGCCGCGCGTCGCGCTCACCTCTCTCCGCACCGCCGACTTCGTCGCCCGCGTCTGGAAATGGGCGAAGCCGGTGCTGCTCTCGCCGCCGGACTTCGACGACAAGGACGCATTCGTTTTCCCCGAGCAGGTGGACGGCAAGTATCTCATCGTGCACCGGAGGGGAGATGACATCGATTTGAGTTTCAACCGCTCACTCGCGTTCACGGGCAACGCGTGGCTTGAGGAATACCGGTGGATCGCGCCGCGCCGAGGGTGGTGGGATGCGGTGAAGGTGGGAGCCGCCGCACCGCCCGTGAAGACGAAGGCGGGGTGGGTGCTCCTGTATCACGGCATTTCGGAGGACCGCGTGTATCGGGTCGGTGCCGTGCTTTTGGATTTGAAAAATCCGGTGGAAGTTATTGGGCGCACCGACCATCCGATTCTGGAACCGGAGCTGCCGTACGAGGTGCGCGGCGATGTGCCGAACGTTGTGTTCCCCTGCGGGACAGTGCTCCTCGGCGACACGCTCTTCGTGTACTACGGGGCGGCCGACCGTGTGAGCTGCGTCGCGACCATTCCGCTTACGAAACTCGTCAAAGTACTGAAACTCTCCGCCTGCTAGCATATGCGGGAACGACGCGCGATACTCTTCGACCTTGACGGGACACTCACTGAGAGCAAGGCGCCTCTCGCCCCCGAGATGGCCGCCCTGCTCCGCCGTCTCCTCGGACATGTGCCTGTCGCAGTCATCGGCGGCGGCAGGTACACCCAGTTTGAGAAACAATTTCTCGCGCATTTCCCGTGCGACGATTCCTGTTATACCAACCTCCTCATCCTCCCCTTGTCGGGGAGCAGTATGTATCGTTTCACGAACGGCTCATGGCGTGAGATATACCGGAATGAATTTGCGTTGCACGAGAAGGAGCGCATCCGGGACGCGTTTACCAAAGCGCTCCATGATATCGGGTATGTCCCGCCGGAGCGGACGTACGGAGAAATTATCGAAGACCGCGGGGGACAGCTGACGTTTTCGGCGGTCGGTCAGGAAGCGCCGCTCGAAGCGAAGCGCGCGTGGAATACGGTACACGATGTCCGTCCGGCGCTCGTACAGGCACTCCGCGGATACCTCCCGGAGTTCGAAGTTCGTTCGGGAGGATTGACGTCGGTGGACGTGACGAAACAGGGCATCGATAAAGCGTACGGCATCCAGCAGGTTTCCCGCATGCTCGATATCCCCGAAGAAGATATGTGCTACGTCGGTGATGCGCTCTACCCGGGAGGCAACGACGAAGCAGCGCTCCGCACGAATGTGGAGGCCACGCCCGTTACGGGAGTGGCGGAGACAAAGACGTTTATCGAGACGCTCCTGCGGTCCGAGCGCTCGCGCGCCGGGCAAGCGTCTTAATGCACTGTGTGCAGGCGAGAACGCGCGTGCCGCTTTGGGGCAAGCGTACGCTCTGCAAGTTCGCTTTTTTCTGTTTCCAGCCGGTGGGGTTGTAGTGTCCGCGCAGCTTGTTGCGGCTGCGTCCGCGAACGTATGATTTTCCGCACAATGCGCACTGTCGCATAATGTAGAGAGTGTAACCGAAAATATCTCTGCTGACAAGTTCTATTATTCCATGTTTCGCCCGCTACGCCCCTGAAGCGAAACACGTCATCCCGCCCCGGCCGGCGGGATGCGTTCACGCTCGGGCTCACTCGTCCCGCCAAGGCGGGACACCGTGCCCGTTCGCCCTCCGCGGGTTCTTTTTCAGGGGGTAGCGGTCTTCACCAGACGATTCCCGGTGCGGATGGTCTATTTCCCTTTGCATCAATCTTTTCTATAATTGCAACAATGTCTAGAGAATCGTTTGGCGGGAAATTTGGGGAACCGCAGGAAGAGCAAGAGAAGAACGCGGAAGGGCAGGGAGAAAAAGAGGCAGAGAAACCCGAGGAGAAAAAAACTGACGAGCAGCTTATCGCGGAGGGCGGCTACGGGAACTATCTTGAGAAGCGCGACGAGGCATACGATGCGTGGGAAATGAAGCGGCGGGCAAAGGAACTTCTCGATTCGGTGTACGATGCGGAGGGGAATCTTGTGAACGCGCAGGAGCTGAAGCTGACGGAAAATGTAAAGGACGTATTGCGGGCGTACGGCTTTAAGGACGACGAAATAGAATTTGTACCGGTTGGGAGGTTATTCAAAGGGTTGCGAGCTCGTTACGAAGTCGGCGAAGCCCTGAAGAAGGTTGGTTTCGGAGCGCGTCCTGCGGAGGAGCAACGGCCGGAGTCCTCGCCGACGGAAACCAATCTGCCGGCTGTCCGTCTGCGTGCGGAGCGGGAAAACAATCAGGGGAAGGGAGAGGCGGAGATCTGGGAGGAGACACGGGGAAAACTCGAGGGGGCGGAAGGAGTCGAAGTGCGCGCGTGGATAGAGAAAGAGCAGAAACGGACGGACGCGAGGGACGGAGCCAAGGAAGCGGAGACGGAGAAGAAATTCAAGGAAGCGATAGAGGAACCCGAAGTGACGGGAGGGCGGGAAATAGGAAAGAAAGAAAAGCGCGCATGGGAGAAAGAGAAGCGGATATATGAAGAGAAGAAACAGGCGCGCGAGGAAGTGCGCGCGTGGATGGAGAAAGAAGCTGTGGGTGCGTGGGTGGAGCAGGAACGGGCGCGATTGAGAGCGAAGGGGTTCGAGGGGGAACGGTTTGAAAAACGGTTGCGCGCATCGGTTTTCAAGAAATTCGAATCGGTTCACGCCGAAGCACTGAAGGCGTACGAAGCATCCCTTCCACCGCGGGAGAGGAATATTTTCACGAAGCTGTTCCGCCAGTGGAAGGATTTGTCCGCTGCGCCGCGCGCGGCGGTTGCCGTCGCGGCGATTGTCGGAATGCCCACTGCGCTCGCTGGGGCGCTCGGCGCGGGCGGTGCGGCGCTCGGCGCGGGGCTTATCGGCGGGCTTTTTCTCCGGAAGTGGACCCTACGCTTTGTCGTGATGCTCGGCTCGGAGTTCGCGAAGGTACTCGGGTTCAAGGGATGGGATGACGTCGTGAAGAAAATGAAAGAAAAGAAGAAATCGGAGGGCAAGAAGGAAGAGAAGAAATGAACTGAAATGAAAGGTCGCGCTGTTTGAACACCACGATGGACGATATGGATGATACGAACACGTTGCCGCAGGATGTGAGTGTTTTGTTCGGTTTGGACTCGCTTCCTGCGGATGAGCGAATACGCGTTTTAGAAGATGTCGGAAAGATTATCTGGGAGCGGGTGATTGTGCGTATCCTCGACGCGCTCTCGGAAACCGACAAAGAAGTGTTTGGTAAACTTTTGGAGAAAAAGGGCAATACCCAAAAAGAAATCGAATCGTTCCTTGTTCAAAAAGTTCCGCACGTAGATGCGTTTATAGAAGAAGAGACGAACAAATTCAGACGGGAAGCGCAGGAGTTCGTGAAGCGGGCGCTAGCCCAGTGACGCCGGTTTGTACGTTTGGGTGGCGAAATTGAATTCGTAGTAACTGCTGCCGTCCTCCGCGTCTATTTTGAGAATAATCGCGTTGCCGAATCCGGCAGGACTGAACGTGACCGTGCCGGTGACGGAGCCCCGCGGTGCCAGGGAATCGAATCCCTGCGAAACGCCGGAGGGGTAGATGGTATTTTGTCCGTTCACGATGCTGAAGAGCGCCTTCGGCTCGAGCGCGGTGTAATTTTGCGCTTGCGGCGCCGACGCCGTTATGGAAAGCGCGACACTTCCGTCGTCAAGTTTCGCCACGCTGTTCAAGGTGACCGAGATATCACTTTGCGGTGTGAGGAGCGGACTCGAGAGCGCGGTGAAGCTGATTGCCGAAGGGATGACAAGTCCGGAGACGGGCTGCTGCGCGGATGAGGTCGGTGAGGTGGGTTGTGTTTGCGTCGAGGACGACGCGGCGGTGCTCGAGGCGCCCGGGTTGTATACGATGCCCGGTGTCGTGGTGGTCTCGAGGTTCAGGGCGGCATTGAGCGCGGCGACAGACGCTTGGAGTGAGTTCAGTCGTGCCGTGAGGTACATTCCCCAGATGACGATGCCGCCGCCGACGAGGACGGCGAAGAAAATCTTTCCGTGGTGTTCCGATTTGTGCTTCATCATAATTGCGTATCGTATGACCTCATTATACTATATTTAATACGTATGAATTTGTTTCCATTGTTTCAAATCATCGTTCTCTTGTTTTCCGTCGTGATACACGAAGTGGCGCATGGGTACACGGCGGAATGGCTCGGAGATACGACCGCCCGCGACGCGGGTCGCCTGACCTTGAATCCCGTCGCGCACCTCGACCTCTTTGGTTCGTTCATTTTGCCGCTTCTCTTGATTATAACGGGCTCGCCGGTGATTTTCGGGTGGGCGAAACCGGTTCCATACAACCCCGCGCATCTGTGGCGGGATATGAAGTACGGACCACTGAAAGTCGCGCTCGCGGGACCGGCGACCAACGCCGTCATCGCCGTCGTACTCGGACTCGTTCTCCGCTTCGCGGGAGGATATTTGTCGGAGACAGCACTCGCACTACTCGGCTTCGTCGTGTTTCTGAATCTGCTCCTCGCGCTCTTCAATCTTATCCCGATACCGCCCCTGGACGGTTCGAAGATTATGACGCTCTTCCTGCCGCCGCGGTATTCTTTCGCGGTGCAGGGCGCCGGACTCGCCGGTATTGTCTTCGTCTTTCTTTTTCTCGCGTTGTTTGGTAACATATTCTTTAACCTCGTTGCTTCCGTATTTCATGCACTCGCCGGAAATGAGGCGTGGCGTGCGTTTATGCAATTGACGTAGCGCGGGGTTCTTGTTACCATAGCGGGATTACATTTTAGTATGCCTACCATCAATCAATTGGTGCGGAAGCGGCGGGTCTCGATTCGGCGCAAGCCGAAAGCGCCCGCGCTTTCGTTCGGTTTCAACAGCGTAAAAAACCGGCGCGCGTCATATCCGTCGCCGTTCAAGCGCGGCGTGTGCACGAAGGTGTTCACGACGACGCCGAAGAAGCCGAACTCCGCGCTCCGGAAAGTGGCGCGCGTGCGTCTCACGAACGGCGCCGAGGTAACGGCGTACATACCCGGTGAGGGACACACCCTCCAGGAGCACTCGGTCGTGATGATCCGCGGCGGCAGGGTAAAGGACTTGCCGGGCGTGCGCTACCACATTGTGCGTGGCGTGTTGGACACGACCGGCGTGGAAGGGCGGAAACAGAAGCGCTCGAAGTATGGAGCGAAACAGGTCCATGCGTAAGAGCACGTATTATAAGAAGCGGGACCGGAAACCGGACCTGCGATATGACCGCGTTGACGTCGGTCTGTTCATCAATTACCTCATGAAGGACGGCAAGAAGTCCGTTGCCGAGCAGGTTATGTATGACGCGTTCGACGCAATCGAGAAGGAGAAGAAGACCGACCCCCTGAAAGTCTTCGAGCAGGCAATCGAGAATGCGTCGCCGCGTCTCGAGATTGTGTCGCGGCGGGTCGGCGGTGCGAACTATCAGATACCGCGCGAAGTCCGTCCCGGGCGGAAGTTTTTCCTTGCGGCGAACTGGATCATCGAAGCGGCGCAGGCGGCAAAGGGTGCGCCGATGGCGAAGCGCCTGGCGCAGGAATTGATTACGGCGGCGGAGGGAGAAGGGAACGCGATCAAGCGCAAGCAGACAATGCACAAGATGGCGGAAGCGAACCGCGCGTTCGCGAGTTTCCTGCGGTAGCTTCTGAAGATATGGCTCGACTTTACCCCATAGAGAAAGTACGGGATATCGGTATTATTGCCCAGATTTCGCGTCGCCCCTTGGCGGGGCTCCCCAGAAACCCACAGTTTCCGGCCCTCGTCGTTTCACTCCTCGGTGCTTTCCTCCACGGGGGACCTACAGTTCCCCCGACCCCTCTCGCGCATCAATGTTCGCTTTCCTGATAATTTCGTAATCAATCATGCCCAGAAAATACCCCATAGAGAAAGTTAGAGATATCGGTATCATCGCTCACATTGATGCCGGGAAAACGACGGTTTCCGAACGCATCCTTTTTTATACCGGCATTTCCCACAAGATCGGAGAAGTCCACGAGGGGCAGGCGATTATGGACTGGATGGAACAGGAGCGCGAGCGTGGCATCACGATTACATCCGCCGCGACGACATGTTTTTGGACGCCCACGTACGTGCGGGGAGGTGTCGAAGACGCAGAGCGCTTGAAGGAGTTGCGGAAAGAGCACGAGCACCGCATCAATCTCATCGACACCCCCGGGCACATCGATTTCACCGTCGAGGTGAAGCGCTCGCTTCGGGTGCTCGACGGTGCCGTCGTCGTGTTTGACGGCGTCGCAGGCGTCGAGCCGCAGTCGGAGACGAACTGGCACTACGCCGACGAGTATCACGTGCCGCGTATCTGCTTTGTGAACAAGCTTGACCGGACCGGCGCCGATTTTGAAAAAGGATTGCGCTCTATCCGCGAGCGGCTGACGCCGAATGCGGTCGCTGTCCAGCTACCCATCGGTCTCGAGTCCGACTTCTCCGGCGTTATCGACCTCGTCGCTCTGAAGGCGTACACCTTCGAGGGCGAACACGGGGAAAAAATACGCGAGATAGACATACCGGAACACTTGAAACAGGAAGCGGAAACGCGCCGTCACGAAGTGCTCGAAAAGGCGGCGGAAGCGGATGATGCCTTGCTCCACAAGTATCTGGAAGAAGAACCGATTGGGGTGGACGAGATACGGCACGCGCTCCGGAAGGCAGTGTTGCAAGGAATGGTGGTGCCGGTCTTCTGCGGCAGCGCGCTGAAAAACAAAGGCGTGCAACTTTTGCTCGATGCCGTCGTCGACTATCTCCCGAGTCCCGCCGATTTGCCGCCCGTGAAGGGATTCGACCCGAAGACGCACGAGGAATTCGAGCGCCACCCGAAGGACGACGAACCGGTTGCGGCCCTCGCGTTCAAAATCGCCTCCGACCCTTACGTGGGGAAGCTCGCGTTCTTCCGCCTCTACTCGGGAACGCTGCAGAGCGGAAGCTACGTCCTGAATTCGTCGAACGGCGAGAAGGAGCGTATCGGGCGGATTCTCAGGATGCATGCGAATCACCGCGAGGAAGTTCCGGAAGTGTATGCCGGCGACATCGGCGCTCTGGTCGGCCTGAAGAACACGACAACCGGCGACACGCTCTGCGACCCGTCGCATCCGATACGTCTGGAATCGATTGTCTTTCCCGAGCCGGTCATTTCCGTCCGCGTCGAGCCGAAGAGCAAAGTGGACCAGGAGAAAATGGGCGTGGCGCTCCACAAGCTTGGTGAAGAAGATCCGACGTTCCGCGTGTCGGGCGACCCCGATACCGGCGAGACGATTATCTCCGGCATGGGAGAACTGCACCTTGAGATCGTCATCGACCGCATGAAGCGGGAATTCGGCGTCGAGGCGACGCAGGGACGCCCGCAAGTCGCATATAAGGAAACAGTTATGGGGAGCGCCGAGGCGGAAGGAAAGTACATCCGCCAGTCGGGCGGGCGCGGTCAGTATGGGCACGTATTTTTGAAACTCGAGGCGTTGCCGCGCGGGGAAGGATTCGAATTTGTGAACGCGATTAAGGGCGGCGCCATCCCGCAGGAATTCATTCCGTCGGTGGGGAAGGGGGTGAAGGAAGCCGCCGCGAGAGGCGTGCTTGCCGGCTACCCGCTCATCGACGCGAAGGTGACCCTCTACGACGGCTCGTTCCACGAAGTGGACTCTTCGGATATGGCATTCCAAATCGCCGGCTCGATGGCATTCCAATCGGCGGCGCGCAAAGCGGGCTTGCAGCTCCTCGAGCCGGTTATGAAAGTGCAGGTCATCGTGCCGAACGAATTCTTGGGAGACGCGACGGGCGACATCAACGCGAAGCGCGGCTCGATTACCGCGATGGAAGAGCGGGAGAAAGTCCGCGTCATCGAATCGGAGATACCACTCGCCGAACTTTTCGGCTACTCGACGACGTTGCGTTCGATGACGCAGGGGAGAGGCACGTTCAATATGGAATTCTCGCACTACGGCATTGTGCCAAGAAACCTCGCCGAAGAGATAGTCGGGAAATAGCAGGGACTTACCGTATTGAACGTGCGAAGGGGGTCGGGGAAACTGTAGTTTCCCCGCTTGGGGTGACTGGAACGAGCGAAGCGAGTGACACCAGAGGGCTGAAGCCCTATGGGGAGGAGTCCCGCCCTGGCGGGACGACGACGTTCAATATGGAATTCTCGCACTACGGCATTGTGCCAAGAAACATTGCCGAGAGTATTGTCGGACAGTAGTTTTTACGAACTACGTTTATATTGAAAACCGCCGAGAGACCGGCGGTTTTTTGACTTATGAAGGGTACGTTGAAAATTAAGACTTTTATGATATAGTTAAGCTTATGGAAATGCGTTGCGTTTTGCCGGTTTCGGTTTTAAAAGAAGAGGGGCGATATGTGGCATATACACCCGCTTTGGATTTGTCTACGTCGGGAGAGAGTGAGATGCAGGTGAAGCAACGATTTGGCGAAGCGGTCCGCCTTTTCTTTGAAGAATTGGTCAAGATGGGAACGCTTGATGAAGTGCTCTCGGAGCTTGGTTGGAAGAAGCTGGAGCGAAATTGGCAGCCGCCGGAAATTGTCTCACAGGGTTCTGAACCCGTCTCGGTTGCGGTTTGCGCATAGTGTAGGATGCCAAGGATTCGTCCTGTCGATTGGAAAACGTTCGAGAAATTTTTACTCCGGGTCGGTTGCGTGTTTGTTCGTGAGAAGGGAGACCATCGCATCTATCGCCGTGAAGACGTTAAGAGACCGGTAGTGGTTCCGCAAGATAGTACGCTGCCGGTTTTTGTTATCCGCAACAATCTCCGTATCCTGAATATAACCCGCGAGCAGTATTTGGAAATTTTGGAGACATTATAAAACCGCATAGCATCGAGGTTATGAAACACGTATTGAAGCGCATGGTATATCTCTTCGGAGACCTCGTTGCGCGCCTCTCGCCGCCCGGCCTCGCCGTGCAGGGAGTTATCATGAATAGCGCCGGAGAAATTCTCCTCCTGCACAGTTCGTACGATGACGAGTGGGGTTTGCCCGGCGGCGCGGCGGAGAAAACGGAAACGCTCCATAAGGCGCTCAAGCGCGAGTGTCGGGAAGAGACGGGACTCGACGTCGAGCCGAAGACGCTCACCGGCATCTACTTCCTTCCCCGCATCCATACACAGCTTGCGGTTTTCACATGCGCCGTTTCAGATATGAGCCACATCACGTTGAGTCACGAACATTCAGAATATAAATTTGTTCCTGTTTCAAACCTCCCGCCGCTCCAGAAAATCAAGGCGGAAGACGCGCTCGACTACTCCGGGAAAGTCGTTTTCAAAACACTCGAGGCGTAAATATGAAAAAGGCAGGTCGGTGATGGCCTGCCTTTAGCACATTAGGAGGTGGGGCGGCGCCTGCGCTGGCATGACGGCGTTCCGCAGTCCGGTTTCCCGATAAACCCCAGTATCCAGTCGAGGTGGTCCTGGGAGATGAGGGGTACCATCGCCGTCTTGGTGAAGTCCTTTTTGCGCCGTGAGCACGTTGCCGCGATGTCGTGACGAGTGAGCACGTCCGTGACGAGGGAAAGGCTGAGCGCCTCAACGGTCGTGAGCGGGAATCTCTCCCGGTCGATGACAAATTTGGTCCCCTTCTCCACCGTCAGGCCGCGCGTCATTGTCCCATCCTCTACGTTGAGGACGTAGTACGGCTCTTCCGGTGTTTTCACAACGTCGCTTATCTCGCTTACATCGAATTGGATGTATTCTTCCGCATCGTGCATCGCGAGCGTCACGAGGCCATAGTAGCCGAAATACGTGAGCGGGATGATGGGGATGAAAGGAAAATTACCATCGTCCGTTTCGTCCGGCAGCCCGCCGATGATGCGAATCGCCTCGTCGATGACGGCGCTCCTCTGTTCCTGGAGTTTCGAGAGAACCGTAATTCCCACGCCGCGCCGTTCCAGCGTCTTGAGCTGGTTATCGAAGCATGCTTCGAGTTTTGTTTGCGAACCGCGTACGGCCCCGATTGATTGCGATTTGTCCATCCGCATCCTCCTTGCACTTGTATTTGATTGTGAAGCCCGACAACGTCGGGTTTACTGCTCGTATTATATCGAATAATCAGATTTTTGTCAATGCCTGTGGATAACTTTATGGGTATCCGATACCGATAATTTTGAGTTTGGGCATGGGGCTGCCTATAATATCAGTATGGCAACAACTGACGTGGAGCGCGTGAAAGAGCGCACCGACATTCTCGATGTGTTAAAGGGATACATCGACCTGAGGCCGGCGGGCAAGAACTACAAAGCGCTCTGCCCCTTCCATCAGGAGAAAACTCCGTCCTTCATGGTGTCTCCCGAGCGACGGATGTGGCACTGCTTCGGGTGTTTCCCGCCGGGTCAGAAGGTAAAAACTCCCTTTGGTCTCCATAACATAGAAGACATTGACGAGAATCATTACGTCTACTCCGGTTCGGGGAAGGTTCGGAGAGTACTCGCGACTCATGTGAGAAATTATGTGGGCGATTTAGTTCATGTGAGAACGAGAAAACTTAATGAGACAGTATCCATGACCGCTGACCATAAGCTGAAGGTTCTGCGACCCGCAACTTCTTACCGCAAGAAAACCAAACAGTTTTATCGTCTGTGCCGCGATGCGGTATCGCGGGGCACGGCCCGTACGCTCTCCGAGGCGGCGCGGCAACACGGAAGTATCATCGAAATCAATGCGGGCAGCATTGCACCGGCCGATTTTGTGTTTTATCCGATTGAGAACTCGGTTGCCGAACTGACCCGCATCGACCTCAATGACTATTTGACCAAGGGATATACGTTTGGTCCTCATTCGCGGGATATTTCACTCAACATTGCCCTTGATGACGACTTTCTGAGACTTCTCGGTTATTGGATAGCTGAGGGAAGCAGTCATCGGGCGTATATCCGATTCAGTTTGGGGAATCATGAGCGGGAATTTGCCGACGATATCGTCCGTCTCGTGAAAAACGTTTTCGGACTTGAAGCGAAGATTTATGAAAGAAATCCGAACAAGACAAAGAAAACAGGTCTCGAAATTACCGCGTGCCATGCACAGCTCGCCAATATTTTTGAGAATCTTTGCGGCAAGGGAGCAGAGTATAAACACATACCCTTTGTGTTCCAAGTTTTACCTCCAGAAAAGCAGAAGGTGCTGGTCGATGCCATTTTCAGAGGCGATGGGCATACCGGTATATTCAGTCGTTCCACAAAAACGCATAAAAGCATCACGAGTATTTCGAGAATTCTTGCTGAGCAGGTTATTGACATACTCTTAAGAAACAACCTCTTTCCTTCTTTCGGAGTTCGGGGGACAAGGCACGATGCGCGAGGCGTGAATCATCGCGAGGTCTACAGAATCCTCTGGTCGGAGGAGGCGAAGTCCCAGCATAGCTTCATATACGAGGAGGTCGAAGGAAGGCGTTATTGGCTCCTTCCCGTAAAGGAAGTGTGGAAAGAACCGTATACCGGTCCTGTCTATAACTTAACTGTCGACGAAGACCATTCATACGTAGCAAATCATTTTGCGGTGGCGAATTGCGGACAGGGGGGAGACGTCATCAAGTTCGTGATGCTCTACGAGGGCATTGAGTTTCCCGAGGCGCTCCAGCTTCTCGCCGAGCGGGCGGGTATCGAACTTTCGCGCGGCCGGGGCGGCATGGAGCACCGCTTCGCCGAATTGTACGAAGTGAACGAGCTCGCGCGGGACTTCTTCAGGAGCAAGCTAAAAGAGAACGCGGAAACGATCGCGTACCTGAAGGGACGCGGCCTCACCGGCGAGACAGCGAAACGCTTTGAGCTCGGCTATGCGCCCGGTGGTGACGCGCTCACCGTGTACCTCCTCCACAAAGGACATTCCATCGAGACACTCGTCCAAGCGGGCTTTGCCGTGAAGCGAGGAGGACTCTACAAAGATTTTTTCGCGAACCGCGTGATGTTCCCGCTCTGGAACAATATCGGCAGGGTCGTCGGTTTCGCGGGGCGCGTGCTCGCGGACGACGACAATAACCCCAAGTACGTGAATTCTCCCGAGACGCCGATTTTCCAAAAATCGAAACTCCTCTACGGGTTCTCGCAGGCGAAGCGGGACATCGCGCAGCAGAAAAGCGTTTTCGTCATGGAGGGATATATGGATGCCCTCATGGCGCACCAGGCGGGCGTGACGAATGCCGTCGCGGTGTGCGGGACGAGTTTGACGCCGGCGCATCTCACCGCGTTGCGGCGGCTCACCGACACGGCGGTCGTGAGTTTCGACAGCGACGAGGCGGGCATCGAGGCGCTCGAGCGTTCCCTCGAGCTCCTCGGGACGTTCGATTTTTATGTCAAGGCGGTTGATCTCGGCACCTTTAAAGACCCGGCGGAGTTTGTGGAAAGAGACGCGGAGGGGTTCGCAAAACGTGTCGCGCAAGCCGAACCCGCGTTCAAGCGGCTCTTCGCCGTCCGTTTCGGCGGCACGCTCGACCCCGCGGCGCGGAAGCGGATGGTGGGGACGATGCTGCGGCTCATCTCGCGCCTTGAGAGCGCCGTGGAGCAGGATATGTGGCTCAAGGAACTCTCCCGCGCAGCGGGCATTTCGGAGCAGATGCTCCGCGAGGCGTTCGCGACCGTAAAAGCCGGCGGACCGGCGCCGGTCGAAGCGGAGACGCCGCAGGAAGCCGAAGTGAAACGCATAGACCGCATCGCGCGGCGGCTCCTCACCGTTGCGTTCTCCGATGACTCGTTTTATGCTGAAGTGGAATCGGAGCAGGACCTTTTGCCGGAGCATTACCAGGACATACTCCTGCGCAGAACGGCCGAGGGGGGACTCCTGGAACTCGAGGCGAGTTATTTGTTCAACAATGTTCCGCATGAGGAACTGGCAGACGAACTCAAAGAACTTATGCGGCAGCTGCGGATCGAGATGCTCAAAGTGAAGCAGAAAGAAATCAAATCGCGTATCGCTTCCGTCATCGGAGAAGCCGAGCGCGAGCGGCTGCTGAAGCAATTTTCGGAACTCTCGGGGGAACTGGATACGTTGCGCACCAATGGCTAAGAAAACATTTATCTGCAGCGTGTGCGGATTTTCCGCACAGAGCGAATCGGGGCTCAAGCGCCACGAGACGCAGCAGCACATTGCCGTTCCGGAAGGGGAAGACCGCGACGAGAATCTTGCGACACTCGTCGCACGGGGGAAGCAGCGCGGTTTCGTGACGGACGTGGAAATACTCCGCTACTTCCCGTACATTGAGCGCAACATCCCCCTTATCGAGAGCGTGTACGAGAAACTGGAAGCGGAAGGCGTGAAAGTGCTCGAGGCGCTGCCGCTGGTTACCGCGGACAGCGAAGAAGTAAGCAAGCAGGAATTGAAAGCCGCGACCCGTGCGAGCGAGGGGATGCCGGATGTCGTGCAGATGTACCTGAAAGAGATCGGGGAAACGCCGCTCCTCACGTCGCGCGAGGAAAAGGAACTCGCGAAGCGCATCGAGCAGGGCGACGAAGAAGCCCGCAAGAAACTCGTGCAGGCGAACCTGCGTCTCGTCGTGTCCATCGCGAAGCGGTACGTGAACCGGAGCCCGTACATGAGCATCCTCGACCTTATCCAGGAAGGGAACATCGGACTCACGCGGGCGGTCGAGAAATTCGACTACACCAAAGGATTCAAGTTCTCGACCTATGCGACGTGGTGGATACGCCAGGCGGTGACGCGCGCTTTGGCCGACTACTCGCGCACGATCCGCATCCCCGTGCACATGGTGGAGACGATTACAAAGTATACGCAGGAGCGGCGGCAGCTGATGCAGGAGTTGGGGCGCGAGCCGCTCCCCGAGGAAATCGCCGTCGAGATGGGCGTGCCGGTGGAAAAGGTGCGGTATATCCAGAAAATTTCGCAGGAAGTGTTGTCGCTCGAAATGCCCATCGGCGACAGCGAGGAGGACTCCACGCTCTCGGACCTCTTGCCCGACGAGCAGAGCATTCCGCCGGACGAGCAGGCGAACTACGCCCTTTTGAAGGAGCAAATCAGGGACATTCTCGTCGACCTCACCGAGCGGGAACAGAAAATTCTTTCCATGCGCTTCGGGCTCGAGGACAACATCACGCACACCCTGGAAGAAGTCGGCAAGGACTTCGGCGTGACGCGCGAGCGGATACGGCAGATCGAGGCGAAGGCGATCGAGCAGATTCGGAAGCACCGGAAGGTGAAGCACCTGGAGGGATATTGATGACGTCCGCGGAGATTAGGAAAAAGTTTCTCGAGTATTTTGAGCAGAAGGGACACGTCGTAGTTCCGTCTTCGTCACTCATACCCAACGATGCGTCGGTGCTCCTCACTACTGCGGGGATGCAGCAGTTTAAGCGGTACTACACGGGAGAACTCGGTGCGAAAAAACGTTTCGGGAGCAGGAACGTCGCATCGGTGCAGAAGTGTTTCCGCACATCGGATATTGATGAGGTGGGCGACGAGAGTCACCTCACCTTCTTTGAGATGCTCGGAAACTTTTCCTTCGGCGGATATTTCAAAAAGGAAGCGATTGAATATGCATACGATTTCATCACAAACGTGATGAAACTGAGCATTGACTATGTAACAATTTTCGACCCCGACAAGGTACCGGACGGCGACTGGCGCAAGGACGTTCCTCGTGACGACGAATCACGTGTCATCTGGGAATCACTCGGGGTTCGGGATATCCGCGGCGACGGCACGGACGTATTCTGGGGACCGACGGGAAACGAGGGGCCGTGCGGGCCGACGACGGAGGTGTACGTGCGGGGACTCGAGGTGTGGAACATTGTGTTCAACGAATTCTATGCCGATGTGGAGAAGCGGCTCGCTCCGCTCGCGATATCCGGCGTCGATACCGGCATGGGACTCGAGCGGCTCACGATGGTTTCGCAGAGTACCCCCACGATTTTCGAAACGGACCTTTTCAAGCCGCTCATCGCGCTTCTCCCCGATTCCTTGTCCGAGAAAGAGCAGCGCATTGTCGCGGACCACGGACGGGGGATTGTGTTCCTCATATCCGACGGTGTCTTGCCGTCGAATAAGGAAGCGGGATACGTTCTGCGCCGCCTCCTGCGCCGCCTCATTGTTTGGGAGCGGAGAGGGCTCGATGTGCCTCGGTTGCTTCGCGCCGTCGTGGCGTCATACCGCGAGGCGTATCGCGAACTCGACGAAAAACTCGTGCTCGATGTTTTCGAGAAAGAGCGCGAGGAATTTTCGGCCGCGCTCGAGCGCGGGCTGAAAGAGTTGGAAAAATTCGCTGTCGTCGACGCGCCGCGCGCGTTTTATCTCTACCAAACCTTCGGACTTCCGTACGAGGTCGTGAAAGACGTCAGCGGCACGAAAGTGAGTGCTCTGCATCGGGAGGATTTCGACAAGGAATTCGAGAAGCACCAGGAAATTTCCCGCGCGGGGGCGGGGAAGAAGTTCGGCGGGCACGGCCTCACGCTTGACACCGGGGAATTGAAAGCGGGGACGAGCGAGGAAGAGGAACGAGTCGTTCGCTTGCACACCGTGACGCACCTGCTCCACCAGGCACTCCGCGACGTGCTCCATGCGGAGATTCCGCAAGAGGGTTCCGACATCACGCCGGAGCGGACGCGCTTCGATTTCGGCTTCGAGCGGAAATTGACGAACGAAGAAAAAACGCGCGTGGAGGAATTGGTGAACGGGAAAATACGCGAGGATTTACCGGTGCAAAAAATCGAGTTGCCGAAGACGGAGGCGGAAAAGACAGGAGCGCTCCACTCGACGCGGGACGTGTATCCCGACGTTGTCTCCGTCTACTACATAGGAAACTCACTTGCGGATGCCTACAGCAAGGAGTTCTGCGGAGGACCGCACGTGACGCGTACGGGGGAAATCGGGACGTTTAAAATCACGAAGGAAGAGTCTGCCGCGCGCGGCGTCCGCCGCATCCGCGGTGTGGTATACTAATTTCGTATTATGTCTGAGGGGAAAAAGATATTTCTGAAGCCGCAAGACGGGCTTGAGCGAGTCATCGCGCTCCTTGGCAAAGCGGGGAAGGGAGCGCGTCTTGTTTTGCACATTCCAGGCGATTCGGTGCTCGCCGAGTCGCTCGACAATTTCCACGCCGTAAAGCGCGAAGCGGATGCACAGGGCGTGTACGTCGTTGTCACCTCGACCGACCGACATCTTGAGGAACTTGCCTATGCGGCGAAGCTCGGGGCGCGGAATTCCATTTTCGGCAGGAACGAACGGATGGTTGTCGACATCATCAAGCGGATTCCGAAATCGGAGCCGCGTACGGCGCGGGACGGAGCTCGTGCCGAGCGGCCGCTCCTGACGACGCCGGTGTCGCTCCCGAGGAGGCCCGAGAAGAAAGAGCGCCACGAGCGGAGCAAGCTTCCCGCCACGAAATTCAACGTGCGCTGGGTCGCCATCGCGCTCGGCGTGCTGCTCCTCGCGGGCGGCGTCGGGGCGGTGGGGAGTACCTATTTTCCGCGGGCGACCATCGTGTTGCATTTGGTGAAAACCCCCGTGACATTCAGCAACCCAGTAACCGTCCGAACCGACGTGTCGGTGTATTCGGTGGACGGCACGAACATCATCCTTCCCGGCGAGCGTTTCACGAGCACGAAGAACGTGACGGAAACGTTCCCGGCGACGGGGAGCTCGACGGATTCGGGCAAGGCAAGCGGCAGCATCTACATCTACAACGAGCGGAGTTCCGCGCAGACGCTTATCGCCAGCACGCGGTTTGTTTCGCCGAAAGGACTGACGTATCGGATACCGTCGCGCGTCACGGTTCCGGCCGAGGCAAGCGGCGTGCCGGGGAAGGTGGAAGCGACCATCGTTGCTGACCAACCGGGTGAGTCGTACAACTACACGCCGTCGAGCGGCGAGCGGTGGACCATACCCGGCTTCAAGGATTACGGTCTCACGGACCAGTACCAGAAAATTTACGGCGTTCCGGCGGGCGCGCTCACGGGTGGCACGAGCGGCGCGCATGTCGTCGCGACGGATGCGGACATCACTGCAGCGAAAGGACAGGTGACAACGATTTTGCGCGATGCCGTGGCGCAGGAAATGCAAGTGACGAGCGGCGGGGGACTCGTGTCTCCGGATGGCGCGCAGACCTTCACGCTCACGCAGTTCAACGTCGACCAAACCGTGAGCAAAGATGACACGTTCAGCGTCTTCGCGGAGGGGACGCTTACAGAAATCGCGTTCAAGGAATCCGACCTCGAAACCGCGGTGCTCGCCGCGGTGAAATCGCCCGTCGATTACGACGTGACGATGAGCGACCCGAAATTTTCTTTCAGCACCTCCACGCTCGAGAACGGCACCCTGCGGTTTACCGTGACGGGGAGCTTCACCGCCCTCCCCAAGCTCGATGTGGCGAGCGTCGAGCGGCAGCTCATGGGGCAGAGCGAGGCGTCGGTGAAAACTACGCTCCTTTCGGTTCCCGGCCTGAAGAGCGCGCAGGTGAATTTGTGGCCAAGCTTTTTCAAAGACATACCGAATGACGCCAAGAAAATCGTCGTCCAAATCGGCAGCTAACCCCGATAGTGCCAATCTACACAGACCAACTATGAATGTTGCACATACCGTCTCTTATACGTTGGACACGACAGTATTTTGTGGGGGATGCGCGAGCGCGTCCTGGCACCATCGGGGTTGACGCTCATTCAATCGCCTGTTAGTATAACCTCTGCGTTTTATGCCCACTTCAAAACATGTGATTACGGTGACGGGGAAGGTGGAAGAAGCACTTCCCGCCATGCAGTATCGCGTGACGCTCGAATCAGGGAAAACCATACTGGCTCACCTGGCGGGGAAGATGCGGCTGTACCGCATCAGAGTCGTTCCCGGGGACGCCGTTATCGTCGAAATGCCTGACGAGAAATCAGAACGAGGTAGGATAGTCAGGCGTCTCTAATTAACTAACAACTAAAAACCAGTTTCATATGCGCATCGTCGGTATTACCATCCCAGACGAAAAGAAGGTGTGGGCGTCACTCCGCTACATCAAAGGAATCGGAACCTCGGCAGCGAGGAATATTTTGGCCGAAGCCGGCGTGGATGCCGAGAAACGGGCGAAGGATCTGACCCCCGACGAAGTCAACAAGATACAATCCATCATCGACGGCAAGTACCGCATCGAAGGAGAGCTGCGTCAGTTCATAAAGCAGAACATCCAGCGGTTGAAGACGATTCACGCGTACCGGGGCATGCGGCACAGCAGAGGACTGCCGGTGCGGGGCCAGCGGACGCGGCGCAACACGAGAACGGTGCGCGGTAACGTTCGCCACACGGCGGGAAGCGGAAAGCGTAAAGTGGAGTTGAAATGACGCTCCCGCCCCGCGAGCGTGCAACACGAGCGGTTTGGTGGAGCGTCACCTCGACAAGCTCGGCGTGCTCAAATATCTTGCCAAATTTACTGTGTTTCGTTACACTCAACTTGTAAATTAAGAGATATTTGGCATGGGCAAGAAGAAAGTAGCGAAACAAACGACCGAGACAGCGGCGAAAGAAGCGCAGGTTGTCGAAGAGAAACGCGCCGCCCAAATCGGGAAAGGCGCGAAGAAGCGCATCGAGCGCGGGCGGCTGTACCTGCGGATTTCCTATAACAACACGTCCGTGACCGTCACGGACGAGGCGGGGAACACCGTCGCGTGGATGAGCTCCGGCTCGCTCGGTTACTCGGGACCGAAGCGGGCGACGCCCTTCGCTGCGTCGAAAGTCATCGAAGCCATCAGCGAGAAACTGGAGCGGACGGGTCCTTTCGAAATCGCGGTGTTCGTGAGCGGTATTGGAAGCGGTCGCGATGCAGCACTCCGCGCACTCGCGACGCAGCGCTTCGAGGTGACCTCCATTTCGGATATCACGCCACTGCCGCACAACGGGCCGCGGCCGAAGAAAGCAAGGAGAATCTAAAGAATCCCGCTGCGGCGGGATGCTCGAATCTGTTGCTAAATTTACTTCGTTTCGTTACACTCAACTCGTAAACCTAGACATCTTCGGCACATGCGGAAACACTTGAAAGAAAAAGTTGAACGGGCGCTCGGCGAAAAGCTTTTCCTGAAAGCGGAGCGCTGCAATTCTCCGAAGTGCGTCATGGTACGCCGGCCGTACCGACCGGGCATGCACGGCGCGAAGCGGCAGCGGAGACCCTCCGACTACAGTCACCAGTTGCGGGAGAAGCAGAAGATGCAGTGGAGCTACGGGCTCACCAACCACACGCTGCAGCGCGTGCTTGAAGCGCACGAGGGCAATCCCGAGGCGATCATCAAGGCGCTCGAGCGGCGGCTCGACAGCGTCACGCGCTACCTTGGTTTCGCGCCGTCGATACGGGTCGCTCGACAGCTCGTTTCACACGGACATATACTGGTAAATGGACGCAAGGTGACTATCTCATCGTACGAGGTGCGGAAGGGAGACATCATGAGTATCCGTCCCGAGTCGCGGGGGAGCGCGCTCTTCAATGGATTGCAGGAGCGGCTTACGAAGCAGTCGCTCCCGACGTGGCTCACGGTCGACCCGCAGAAGCTCTCGGGAACGTGCACGGGCGAACCGACGACGGACGCCCTCGAGCTTTTCGACGTGAGTTTGGTCGCAACCAACAACTAACACTTATTTTCATATGGACTACTCATACTTGAGCGATACGGTGAACGTCAAAAAAGGAAAGGAAACCGACACAGTGGGCGAGTTTTCCATCGAAGGTCTCTATCCGGGCTACGGTATTACCATCGGCAGCGCCCTGCGGCGGACGCTCCTCTCGTCGCTTCCCGGCGCGGCGATTTCGCAGGCGAAAATCAAAGGCGTGAAACACGAGTTCTCCACGATGGAGGGCGTGATGGACAGCGTGCTGGACATCATCCTGAACCTCAAGCAGGTGCGTTTCATCTTCCACGCCGACGAACCGCAGACGCTGTATCTCAAGGCGAAGGGGAAGGGGAAAGTGACGGCGGGAGACATCGAATCGAACCCGCTCGCCGAAGTCGTGAACAAGGATTTGTACATCACCGAAATCACCGATGGCAAGACAGAGCTCTCGATGGAGCTCGTCGTCGAGAAAGGACTCGGATACCTCTCGGCCGAAGAGCGGCAAGCGGAACGGCTGCCGGTCGGGACGATTCTCTTGGACTGCATGTTTTCTCCGGTCGTGAACGTCGAGACGGAAGTCGAGAATATGCGCGTCGGCGAGCGCACCAACTACAACAAGCTGCGGCTCACCATCACGACCGACGGCTCCATCAGCCCGTCGCGGGCGCTGCACCAGGCAAGCAACATCATGCGCGACCACTTCGCGAAAGTCGCGGAAGCGTTCCCCTCGGAGACGAAACAGGAGATAGAACCGGAAGTCGGAAAGAAAACCGCAAAGAGCGGCAGCGCGAAGCGCAAAGCGAAAAGCGCGAAGTAACACGTGAATTATGCGTCACCTGAAGCGCGGCAGAAAATTCGGCAGAGAGCGCGGCGACCGCAAGAACTTTTTGCGTGATTTGGCGTACCAGCTCGTGATGCGGGACAGCATCGTGACGACGGAAGCGCGCGCGAAGGAATTGAAGCGGCTCGCGGACCGCTTGGTGACCTACGGCAAGCGGCAGAACATCGCGGGTTTGCGGCAGCTCCTGAAACGGCTGCCGAAACAGGCGGCATACCGGATGCAGCACGAGATCGCGCCTCGGTACGCCGAGCGGCACGGCGGATACACCCGCGTCATCCGGCACATGGAACGGCGCGTGCAGGACAACGCGCGGAAGGCGACCATAGAATTCGTGAAGTAACATGAAAGAACATGTCATAGACGCAACAGGGAAAGCGCTCGGGCGCATCGCGACGGAGGCGGCGCTCATCTTGCAGGGGAAGCACGAACCGAGCTACGAACCGCGCCTCGCAGGGACGGATGTCGTAAAAATCGTGCACGCCGCTTCGCTCAAGTTCACTGGCAGCAAGCTTACGCAGAAGCGGTACTACCGCCACAGCACGCGCATCGGCAGCTTGAAGTCGCGGACGCTCGAGCAGCTCTTGGAGCGGGACCCGCGTGAAGCGGTGCGCCGCGCCGTCCGCAATATGCTCCCGAAGAACCGCCTGCAGGCGAAGCGTTTGCGCCGATTGAAAATCGAGGCCTAACTTTACACTTTTCGTTTTGCGCTTTACGCTTCTGATATGGATTTGAATAAAGTATTCATCATCGGGCGGCTGACGGGGGACCCCGAACTGCGGAACACCACGTCCGGTACGGCGGTGACGAACTTCTCGGTCGCAACGAATCGGGTATGGAAAGACCAGGCGGGGGCGAAGCAGGAACAGACCGAGTTTCATAACGTCGTCGTGTGGGGGCGCCAGGCGGAAATCACGCACCAGTTTCTGAAGAAGGGAGCGACGGTTTTCGTCGAGGGACGGCTGCAGACGAGGAAGTGGGAAGGCAAGGACGGGCAGACGAGATACCGGACGGAAGTCGTCGCCGACCGTGTGCAGTTCGGCCCCGGCTCCGCGGGGGGCGTCGGGGGAGGGAATCCGACGGCTCCCGGAGGCGGCAACCGGCCGTACGGCGGAGCCGCGAAACCCGCCTCGATGCCGCAGCCAGAGAGCGTTCCGGAGATACAGGTCGAGGACGGAATCGAAATCGACAGCGGAGACATACCGTTCTAGGGTAATCCCGCTGCGGCGGGATGCTCGAATCTGTTGCTAAATTTACTTCGTTTCGTTACACTCAACTCGTAAGATTTAGACACATTCGGCACATGAGACACACGCAGTGCGCATTTTGTTCGAAGAATATCACAGATATCGATTTCAGGGACATCGGGTTCCTGCGGCAGTACGTTTCGGCGCAGGGGAAAATCATCGACCCGCGCCACACCGGTATTTGCGCCAAGCACCAGCGCGCGCTCGCGCGGGCGGTGAAACGCGCTCGCCGCATGGCGCTCCTGCCATACACAGGGAAGTAACGCGTATGCAGTTTCACGCGGTCACTACCATCGTGATGCGAGTGTTCGCCGTGTACCTCCCGTACCTCACGGGCGCCGTGGCGCTCGTCCTCGTCGCGAAAGGGGTCGAAACGAAGCAGCGCGCATGCTTCTTCGCCGCATGCATCGTGCTCGCACTCGTCGTTTCGAACGGCCTCATCGTCCACACGTTCCATATGTTCGGGTTTCCGTTTCCCTCGACGTACGCGACGCTCCTCTTCACGCTCGCACTGGGCGTGTTGCTCTTCCATGAAGCGGCGGGATGGCTCATGCTCGGGACGGCGGTGCTCCAGGGACTGGGGCAGGCATACCTCGGCTTCGCCTCGCCGCTCGCGCTCGCGCTCGGTATTGTCACGGCGGTTGCTGTGAGTGCCGCAGGTTACGCACTGCTCCTCAAACCGTCGCGCGAGCGAGCGACGCCGTAAGGGTTGCCATTTATCGTCGGATTCGTTATACTACCGATACCGAAAACTGAAGTAAGGTCGAACACGCATAAAACAGCGCGAAACACACATATATGGCAAAAGAAAAATTTGAGCGAACGAAACCGCACGTGAACGTCGGTACCATCGGTCACGTCGACCACGGCAAGACGACCTTGACAGCCGCCATTTTGCACGTCCTCCACATGGGCAATGAGAAAATCAAGGAGGAGAAAGTCGACCAGATCGACAACGCGCCGGAAGAGCGCGAGCGCGGTATCACCATCGCCTTGCACCACTCGGAATACGAGACGGACAAGCGGCACTACGCGCACATCGACGCACCCGGACACGCGGATTACATCAAGAACATGATTACCGGTGCCGCCCAGATGGACGGTGCGATTCTTGTGGTGTCGGCGCCGGACGGCCCGATGCCCCAGACGCGGGAACACATCTTGCTCGCAAAGCAGGTGGACGTTCCGGCGATTGTCGTGTTTTTGAACAAGATTGACCAGGTTGACGACCCCGAGTTGGTCGACTTGGTCGAGTCGGAGGTGCGCGAACTTTTGACGAAGTACGGATTCCCCGGCAACGAGGTGCCCGTCATCAAGGGTTCGGCGCTGAAAGCGCTCGAGGCGACGTCGCTCTCTGATGAAGCGGTGAAGCCCGTTCAGGAGCTTGTTGCGGCACTCGACAGCTACATCCCCGAGCCGGTGCGGGCCATCGACAAGCCGTTCCTGATGCCCATCGAGGACATTTTCTCCATCGAAGGACGCGGGACGGTGGTCACCGGACGTATCGAGCGCGGTGTAGTCAAGGTGAACGACGAACTGGAAGTCGTCGGCATGGGTAAAGACACCAAGACGGTGGCGACCGGTATCGAGATGTTCCAGAAGACGCTCGATGAAGGACAGGCCGGAGACAACGTGGGAATCCTGCTCCGCGGCATCAAGAAAGAGGACGTAGAGCGCGGCCAGGTCGTTGTGAAGCCGGGCAGCGTCACGCCCCACACGACGTTCGAAGCGAAAATCTACGTGCTCTCCAAAGAGGAAGGCGGACGTCATACGCCGTTCTTCTCCGGGTACAAGCCGCAGTTCTATATTCGCACGACCGACGTGACGGGAGAGCTGACACTCCCTGCGGGCACGGAAATGGTGGTGCCGGGAGATACGACGACGTGCACGGTGAAACTCATTGTGTCCGTCGCATTGGAAGAGCAGCAGCGCTTCGCTATCCGCGAAGGCGGCAGAACCGTCGGAGCCGGTGCAGTGACTAAGATTATCGAGTAGCGTGGCTAAGGAGGAGACAAGCAAATTGCGGTTGCGCGTCAGGAGTTACGATGCGCGCCTTATCGAGAGCGTGGTTCGCCAGATCGTCGAGGCGATCCAGCGGTACGGCGGAGAAGTCATCGGGCCGATTCCGCTGCCGACCGCCATCCGGCGATACACAGTGAACCGTTCTCCCTTCGTGCACAAGAAGTCGCGCGAACAGTTCGAGATGAAGGTGCATAAGCGCCTTATCGAAGTGCCGGGAGCGAGTCAGCGCATCGTTGAAGCGCTCGGGAGCTTGAATCTCCCCGCCGGCATAGACGTGGAAGTGAAGATGGTGTAACAGAGAAACCCTGCCATATGGCAGGGTTTCTCGTTCTAGAGAAAATGATTGAAAGAAACCCACCCGCTTCGGAGTATTAAAAGTGCAATCACCGTAGTTGATTGCTGGCGTTCTTTTTCAATTCGTTACTAAGTTTTCTTGACGAATTTGGCGTGATATGCCGTTTTCCGCTTTTTATCCACCTCTGGGAGGCGCTGTTTTGGTTACTCTTGACATCGAGCTCAATGGTTCTACACTCGTAACTAAGGCCAAACTTGGTGCTCCTTAATTTCAGCACCACATGTGCGGGGTATTTGCTCGGGATGGCAGGTCGAACGTTCTCTGCAAAACGCCCCCACAGCACCTAAAAATATGAATCATTTGGGCGAACCCCTTATACAATCTTTTTCGTTCTTCAACTCAACAGTTCTCAAAGTTTCTACAGTTATCATAACCGCAGCGTTACTCGTGAGCGGTTTTTTGTTCCTTGGGGGTGTTGCGCAAGCGGCGACAACGTCGTGGACAGTCGATGGTTCGTCTGCAACCAGCACATGCAGTGCAACTGATCCTGTTTGCAGCTCGATTCAGTCCGCTATTGATGCTGCGTCCGCTGGCGATACAATCACCGTCGTAGCCGGTCAATACGAAAGTTTCTCAGTGGTCAATAAGTCGGATTTACTAATTATCGGTGCTGGAAAGTCCTCTACCGTTATACAACCGACGATGCTCGTTGCGAGTGGTATTACCCACAAGTACACCGCGAACATGAAGGTATCGGTGTTGGTGAGTAGCTCAACCAATATTACTCTCCAGAGTTTGGGTATTAAGGATAATGGGAAAGCGCCTGGTAGCGGTGGTCCGGATGCTCTTCTTTTCTGGAATGCATCAACGGGTAGTTTAGAAAATTGTGCCATAGCCGGTACATATACAATAAACGGGAGTCAAACGGGACAAGGAATAGCGGTTGACGCTGGTAACGAACAAACAGCAGATTTGACCGTGAGTGATTGCGATATCTCTGGATTCCAGAAGAACGGCATTGATGCCATCAATGGCAATGGTGCCACGAGCGGCGTACATGCCACCATTACCTTAACCGTTTTTGGTGGCAGCATTACAGGCGCCGGTCCGACGGATGCAATTGCGCAGAATGGAATTGTTTTGTGGAATAGAGGTGGTGGTACTGTTACGGGGTCTGTTACCGGTGCAAACATCTCCAATTTCAACTATGCACCTGACGATGATACTGCAGCGGGCGTACTTGCGTATGGCGGGGGAATCCTATCTAGCATCACTAACGTAAGGTTTACAGATAACGAGTACAATATCTCAACGACCGCTGGAAGCCCAGCTATTAATGCGGCTAATAATTATTGGGGGAGCGTGACCGGCCCAGCAACTAGCAGTCTTGATGGAGCCGTCTCGTTCTCTCCTTGGTGCGAAACATCAGATTGTTCCATAACTCGTAGTTATAACGCGTTCAATGAGACGAGTAAGATCGGATACAACACTATTGCTGAAGCGATTGCAAATGCGGGTAATGATGACACGATTAATGTTGCAGCTGGAACATATAGTGAAACGCTCCATATCAATAAGCCGCTTATCTTGAACGGCGCACAGGCAGGTAATGATGCGAGAACTCGAAGCGGTGATGAATCCGTCATTTCTTCCGGCGATCCGTCCGGGTCCGTACAAATCGGTCCATTCGGACCAATAACTGGTACGGTGACCATCGACGGTTTCACAATCGGCGGCAGTCCGGCAAAGGCGATTCATGTCAGAGGAGTCACGGACAATGTGGTTGTGAAAAACAACATTATTGAGTCGGCGAGTGTTGATGGCATTAATCTCTGGCAAGCTAAGGTAGCTGATGTGGAGCAGAACTTGGTGAAAGGTGCAGGTACGAGTGGGATTACCGGCGGCAATGACGCCAATACGGCAGATACCAATGACGGCGTTCTCACGCGAGCCACCATCTCCAACAACAAAGTAGAAAATTCCCAATTCGGTATTACGGGGTATTTGAGTAGCAGTATGATTTCTGACAATGAAGTCATAGGCACCGATTCCCTCGCGAATGGCTCCGGTATCGGCGGGCAGTTCTACGCGACCTCGATAGCGGGCAACGCAGTCCACGGCTATACCGCAGGTGCCGGCGTTGCGTTCGATAATACCGACTATACCACCAATTTGCCCTCGACGGTACGCGCCGATTCTTCGGCGGTGACAGTAGCGGGGAATGAGATATACGGGAATGCTGCTGGGATATATGTCAATCAGCCGATTGACGCGGAGACGGTTGTGCACAACAACAGTATCTATGACAATTCGATGGCTGCGGTCGGTTACGCCGCACGAGGTTCCGGAACACTTGATGCAACTGATAACTACTGGGGCGCTGCTTCGGGTCCTGCCGCCGGAGCGGTTTCTGCGGATGTCAGTTACCGGCCGTGGCTCTTGGAAGCGAATGGAGATACGTACGACGAAACCATCGCTCTCACCGATGCAGATGCGTGGGCTTTAATTTCCGCTCCGAAACTTCTCTCTGAAGCACCTGCGGTTGTGGATAACAATGCGACGGGGACCGTGGCACTACTCATTTATGGGAATGGGGCATTCGGTTCGCCAGCCGCAGATAACGCGGACATCGTCAAACCAATCAGCGCGTTCTACACGAAGGTAGATAGTGGTGGCGGCGTAGGGTTCAGGTACGCCGACACAAGCAGTGCGCCGTCACAGACAAGCAAAGACCTCGTCGCCGGATGGAACTTGGTCGGGACGAATAATTCCGGTACGGTACAAGACGAGTTCTCGTCCATCCAAAACACGGAAACGGTGGCCGGTATGATAACGCTCTACGTACCGGATACCTACAACGCACGGAAAGATTCCGGCAGTAATCCATGGGCGAGCGACGGGGACAGAGACCTGAACGCAAACCCCATTACCGGATTGCCGGCAAAGGACCTCTCCACGCATGACGGCTACTGGGTCTTTATGAATGCCGCCAAGTCATTCACGAAGAACAACCTCTAATATTGACGATGGCGCCCCGACAAAAATACGTCGGGGGAGTTCCTCGAAGTCATTACGCCTATGAGAAAATCAATTCGAGCTCTTGTTATTTCTGCCGCGCTTTTGGCGTTACCGATAGCCGCTCTTGCGCAGGTACCTCAATTACCACACATCTTTTATGGCAATCTCACCATAAACAACGCTCCTGCTCCTGTCGGTACCGTGCTCATAGCCAGTGTTAACGGCGTTGAAAAGGGAAGAGTGACAACGGCGGTAGCGGGACAGTACGGAGGTCCAGGCGCCTATGACCAGAAACTGTTGGTTCAAGGAGATGACTTGCAGACGGGTGACACTATTCACTTCTCGGTTTCCGGAATTGAAGCGCCGCAGATTGCCCAGTTCGAGAGTGGTATGGTTGAACAGTTGAATCTATCGTTTGCCATCAACCAAGTGGAGGTCAGCAGCACCAATCTCACGAGTTTATTGGACAACGGAACACTCGCTGTTTCCGGAGCCGCGGGAAGCGCTACCTCCGTCAATACCACCCAGCAGGTGGTGGTGAGCATTGCAGTGAGTGGCGGTACGAGCGTGGTGGTTCTTCCGCAGGGTACCACGATTACGAGAGCGGGGGGCGGAACTTTTGACGCCAATAACCTAACCGCGAGTTCTACCGCTGTCAGTTCGCTTTCCGGACTCGGTTCGGGCGTAGTGGCTGATGGGGCGCTTCAATGGGGACTGGTAGGTACCGAGTTGCAATTCAGTTCACCGATAAGCATCACCATCTTCGTGGGCGCGAGTTTCAATGGTCAGACATTGAACGTCACTCGTTCGACAACCGGTAGTTCCGGTTGGACAAGCGATGGGATTACGTCACCGGCAACATGCGTGGTGGGTGCTGGAGCATGCACCTTCGGCGCAACGAGGGCATCCTATTTCTTGGCTTCTCACACTGTCTCTACTCCGGCTCCAAGTGGTGGTGGGGGTGGAGGCGGCGGAGGCGGAGGAATAAGCGTGACTCCCGCTTCCCAGAAAGTTGATATGAACAAAGATGGTAAGGTTGACCTGTTGGATTTCAACACGCTCATGGTACATTGGGGGAATACGGGTGCGAGTGACACGGCTGATTTCAACAGTGATGGTAAGGTCGACGTTCTTGATTTCAACCTGCTCATGGTTTATTGGACAGTTTAACTATCATGCGGAGATCAATAGTTGCCCTGTTAGTAGGAATATCCGGTGCATTCGTTCTTGTTGTGCCTGCGCTTGCCGCGACGAGTGTGTCTTTCGCGCCGGTTACTGTGAATGTCAGCCAGGGCCAGAGTTTCACACTGACGGTTGGAGTAAATCCAGGAGGAGTGAAAAACTACACCGTCAAAACGGAGCTCCAGTACCCCGCCAATCTCTTGGAAGTTACTTCGTTTGCGTTCGCGAATACCTGGATGCCGCTTACCCAGTCCGGTTACGACCTGACCGACAACACGAACGGTGTTCTTGTTAAGACCGCCGGTTATCCGGGTGGCGTATCGTCGGCAGTCACGTTCGGGACCGTTACGTTCCACGCTAAGAAGAGCGGTACCGGAACCATCGCGCTTGATAATTCCTCGCTTACGCTTGACGCGGGGAATCAGAACGTGCTCGCGAGCGCAGCGGTGCGCACGACGGTAGCAATAGCGGCGCCATCGGTGCCGACGCAAACAGCGCCGGTTACGCAAGTAACACCGACCTCGAAGCCCGCGACGGAAACTGTGCCTCCCGTAACAGAAGTAGCAACGACTTCCGGTAAGCAGCTTGCAACGACGACGGAGCAACCTATCGTTGTGCCCCCGGGATCTATTCTTGCTCAAGTTGCCACATTCGTGACGTTCGGTACAAATAGCATCTTCCTTGGCATAGCTATTATCGTCGTGCTCGTCTTCCTCGGTTACGCGATTTACAGTGGTGTCCGGAGTCGACGCAAGAAGCATTCATAGGACAATAACCAAGAAAGCCCCGCTCCCGCGGGGCTTTCTTAACTGTTTTTTGTCCGTTTAGGTACACTTTTCAGTACGACTCGTCTCTCGTTTTCATTCTTTACCGAGGCGCCTGAACGTCTCGCCGAGCTGCTCCGTCGCCTTCTTAACCACCCTCTCTATCTCTCTTTTGCTTGCTGGTTAATAACTCACCCGCCGCTTTCAGCACATCCATCTTCGGATTTTTGCAATAATGCGCGAGACGTGGTTTAATAAGGCATACTCTGGGAAACGGTAATAGTCGTACGTCGTTGTAAAGACCTTAAAAACATGTACAAGTGTCCACAGTGCGGCGCAACCTCCGAACAGATGGGAGAGTGCCAAGCGTGCAAGGTGCCGATGGTTGAGGCGAACACTCAACCTCGGCAGGAACAAGAACCGCAAGACCAGGGTCAGCCCGCAACGGAGCATCAGTCTCCAAGTGCTTAAGCGAAAGACCAAGAAAACACTCCGATTTTTTCGGAGTGTTTTCTTGGTCACCGGCGTGATTTCGTAGATTCTTGACTGTTTTTGTCCGTTTAGGTACACTTTTCAGTACGACTCGTCTCCCGTTTTGAGGGTCCGCATTTTGCGTGAGACACACGAGAAGTACGCTTCTCCAAAAGCGGGATGGCGCGGTTGTTTATAAACATGAAAGTCAGAGCTTCGGTCAAAAAGATTTGCAAGAATTGCCAGATTGTCCGCCGGAAGGGCAGGGTGTATGTGATTTGTAAAAAGAACCCGAAGCACAAACAGCGGCAAGGATAATAAAAGTGTAAAGCGAAAAGTGCAAAGCGAAGGGAAAAAGATTAAAACATGAAACTCAAGGGAATCAAAAAAGGAATGTCCCAATTGTGGCAGAACGACATCGTCGTACCGGTCACGGAGGTCCTCGTGAAGAGCGGGGGTGGGGACATGGTATTCCCGGAAGCAGGAACGAAGGTGACCGTCGTCGGCACGAGCAAGGGAAAGGGATTCCAGGGCGTCGTGAAGCGGCATGGCTTCAGCGGCGGACCGAAGTCGCACGGCACGAAGAAGACGCACCGCACGCCGGGCTCCATCGGCTCGACGGACCCCCAGCGCGTCATGCCGGGGAAGCGGATGGCGGGACGGATGGGACGAGAGCGCGTCACGGTGAAGAATCTGAAGGTGGCGCACGTCGATGCGGAGAAAAAGCAGATTTTTATACGAGGAGCCGTCCCGGGCGTGAAAGGCGGCGCCGTTGAAGTGATTTCAAAATGAACATTCCCGTTTACAATCTGAAGAACGAGGAAGTCGGCACGACGGAGGTCTCCGACACGCTCTTCAACACGCCGTGGAACGGCGTACTCCTGAAGCAGGCGTTCACCGTCGCACTCGCGAACACGCGGGTGCAGCGCTCGTATCCTCGGGGGAGAGGCGATGTCAGCGGCGGCGGCCGCAAGCCGTGGCGACAAAAGGGGACAGGCCGCGCGCGGCACGGTTCCGTCCGCTCGCCGTTGTGGAAAGGGGGAGGCGTCGCGTTCGGCGGTGCGATTCGCAATTTCGCGGGGAAAATCAACAAGAAGGAGCGGCGGGCGGCGCTTGCCGTGCTTTTCTCGCGGCGATACCGGGATGGCGGCCTGAAAGTGATTGACGCATTCGACGCCAACCTCGCGCCGAAGGAAGCGCGGACGTGCGTGAAGCAGCTGCAGGGCGGAAAGAAAACACTGCTCCTCACTGCGAATGACAACAAGGCGTTTTACCGCGCCGTGCGGAACATGACGCGCCTTGACACCGTCCGCGCGGGTTCGCTCGATGTTGTGCAGCTCATGAACCACAACGCGGTGCTCGTCGAACAAAAGGCGCTTTCGGATATCAAACTATGAAACAACTGTTGCAACGTCCTTTGGTAAGCGAGAAATCCCGTGGCGCGAGCGCGGCGAGCCAGGTATTTTCATTCATCGTGCATCCTGACGCAACGAAGCCGGAGGTGAAGAAAGCGGTGGAACGGCAGTACCACGTGACTGTACGCGCGGTGCGCATCGTGAATACGAAGCGGCGTGTCGGGCGGCTCATGGGCAGGGCGGGAGGATTGCGAACGGAGAAAAAGGCGCTTGTGCAGCTCAAGCCGGGCGAGACCATCGAGGTATTCAATATATAAGTATGGCGAAGCCGTTGAAACATCTGACATATGGGGGGAAGCGGGCGGGCGCGCGCAACAACGCGGGCCGGATTACCACGCGCCATCGCGGCGGAGGCGAGAAGCGGCTCTACCGCCTCATCGATTTCGAATACCGCAAGCGGGGCATTCCCGCGCGCGTCGAGGCGATCGAGTACGACCCGAACCGGACCGCCCGCATCGCACGGCTACTCTACCAAGACGGCGAGCGGCGCTATGTGCTCGCGGCGGACGAAATGGCGGCGGGCCATGAGGTTCAGACGGGAGACACCGCGCCCCTGACCGCGGGAAACAGCACGCTCATAGAGCGGATTCCCGTCGGCAGTTTCGTTTACAACGTGACGCTCCGTCCCGGCGAGCGAGCGATTCTCGGGAGAGCGGCGGGTACGTCGCTCCAGGTCCTCGCGCAGGAAGACGGATTTACGCATTTGAAGCTTCCTTCGGGAGAAGTTCGTCGCGTGCACTGGGGGAACTTTGCCACCATCGGCGCCGTCGGCAACCGCGGACACAATATGGAACGCGTGAAGAACGCGGGCCGGATGCGGCACCGGGGGAGGAGACCCATCGTGCGCGGTTCGGTGATGAACCCCGTCGACCATCCGTACGGTGGCGGCGAAGGACGCGCCCCGCGCGGCACGAAGCGGCCGAAGGATATCTGGGGCAACGTGACGGGAGGCAGGAAGACGCGCAACAGGAAGAAATCGTCGAATCAATTCATCGTCGTGCGGCGGAAGCCGAAGCGCAAAAGCAGGAAATAAACCATGTTGATATACTGGGTATGAGCAGAAGTTTAAAGAAAGGACCATACGTCGACGCAAAGCTTTTGAAGAAAATGGAGCGTCGCAAGCCGAATGACGGTCCGATTCGCACGTGGGCCAGGGGTTCGGAGATTTCCCCGGAAATGGTGGGATACGAGTTTGAAGTGCACAACGGCAAGAACTTCATTTCCGTGCGCGTGACGGAAGACATGATCGGCCACCGGCTCGGGGAGTTCGCCGCGACGAGAAAGTTTATCCGGCACGGCGGCAAGATGCAGAAGGAGTTGACGAAGGCGGGCGAGGAAGCAGCGGCCGCACCGGCTCCGAAGGCGTCATAACAAATATCCATGGCACAGACGGAAACACAAAAGATACGGGCAACGGCGCACTTGCGGTACCTCCACATCGCGCCGCGCAAAGTCCGGCTCGTCGCTGACACCGTGCGCGGGCTTTCGGCGCTCGAAGCGGAAGCGCAGCTCGCCGTGAGTCCGCGGCGCGCGAGTGTGGCGCTCTTGAAACTCCTGCGCTCCGCCATGCATAATGCGAAGCGTGACGGCGAGACGCGGCAGGACAACCTGTTTATCTCGCACATTAGTGTCGACGACGGACCGGTTCTGAAGCGAGTCGAGTATCGGGCCCGTGGCACCACCAATGTGTTGCGAAAGGGCATGAGCCACGTTTCCATCGAGCTCGCAGAGCGCGACACCGTCCGTATTCCCCGGTACCGCGTCGCTGCGCCGGAGAAGAAAGCGAAGCAAGAGAAAGTTGAGAAAGAAACGGCGAAGAAGGGACCGGTGTCGAAAGCGGGCGCCGAGCACGTGAAGGGCGGGCGCGGCGGTCTGAAACGCATGTTCCGTCGCAAGTCAGTGTAAAAACCATGAGCAGAAGCATCAAACCGACATCATTACGTTTGGGCATCACGCAACCCTGGCCGAGCAGGTGGTTTTTCAAGAAGTCATTGAAATTCTTCCTCGAGGAGGACTGCCTCCTCCGGCGCATCATCATGAAGCACCTGCCGAAGGCGAGCGTCGCCGGTATTGAGATCGAGCGGACGCGGGAGGATGTCCGGGTGAGCATCAAGACGAACAAGCCGGGTCTTATCATCGGGCGGCGGGGGAGCGGCATCGACGATTTGAACAAACTCGTCGTGCGCGAACTGAAGACCTTCCGGAAGGAGCGGCACATCACGATGACCTTCTCGCTCCACCTGGACGTCGTGGAAATCCCACGCACCGACGTGTCGGCGAATATCGTCGCGGCGCAAATTGCCCAGGACCTCGAGAAGCGTCTCCCGTTCCGCACCGTGCTGAAGCGGCACCTGCAATTCGTACAGGTCGTGAAGGCCGTGCGGGGCGCGAAGTTCACCGTATCGGGGCGATTGAACGGCTCGGAAATTGCGCGCACGGAATCGTTGAGTTTCGGCGAAATGCCGCTCCAAACGCTCCGCGCGAACATTGACTTCGGGAGGGCCATTGCCTACACTACCTACGGCACGATCGGCGTCGACGTGTGGTTGTACAAAGTGTGACGCATTTTCATGTTGCAGCCGAAGAAACAAAAGTATCGCAGGACGCAGAAGGGGCGCTCGCTCAACCGGAAGCGCGACACGCGGGGGACGAACGTCGACTTCGGGAGCTTCGGTTTGCAGGCGCTCACGCAGGCGTGGATTACCGCCGCGCAAATCGAAGCGGCGCGTCGCGCGATCACGCACTTTTTGAAACGGGAAGGAAAACTGTGGATTCGGATTTTCCCCGACAAGCCGGTCACAAAGTTTCCGGCTGAAGTAAAGATGGGAAAAGGCAAGGGCGGCATCTCGCATTACGTCGTGCCGGTATATCCGGGCCGCATCCTCTTCGAGGTCGACGGCATTGCAGATACCCTGGCGCGCCAAGCATTGCGTCGCGCGGCGCACAAGCTGCCGGTGAAAGCGAAAATCGTGGCAAGCAAATAACATGAAAAAGAAAGAATTCGAAAAAACGCGAGCGTTGCCCGAATCGGAGCTCACGAAACACCTCGCCGAGGCGCGCGAAAAGCTGCAGAGCCTGCGCTTTGATTTATCGCTCGGCAAGGTGAGCAATGTGAAGGAAGTCCAGGCGACGAGGCGCACCATCGCGCAACTCTTGACGCTTCTGAAGCAATCCACAACCAAAAACTAACAACCAATAACCAAAACCCGTTCTATGCGTACCCTGAAAGGCATCATTACATCGGATAAGATGGACAAGACGAGGGTTGTCACGGTGGTCAACCTCGTGAAACACCCCCGCTACGAGAAATACCTGAAGCAGACGACGCGCCTCAAGGCGCACGACGCGGAAAACGCGTACCATGTCGGGGACGAAGTTGTAATCCAGGAGGTCCGTCCGCTGTCGAAAGGCAAGCGATGGAATATCATCGGAAAGGCAGAGAAATAATATGATACAGGAACGAGCCATATTGAACGTCGCGGATAACAGCGGAGCCAAAAAGGTTCGCTGCTTCCGCATTCTCGGCGGCTCCAAGCGCCACTATGCGCGCATCGGCGACGTCGTTGTATGCTCCGTGCAGGTGGCGGAGCCGCGCAAGACGATCAAGAAGAAAGACATCGTGCGCGGCGTGATTGTCCGCCAGCGGCAGCCCTTCCGGCGGGCCGACGGCTCGTACGTCTCGTTCGACGAGAACGCGGTCGTCCTGATAGAGAAGAAACAGCCGCGCGGCACGCGCATCTTCGGACCCATACCGCGCGAGCTGAAAGACAAGGGATATCCGGAAATCATTTCCCTCTCGGGGGATGTTATTTAATCACACTGCCATGAGCGTTGCGAAGATACAAAAGGGAGATACGGTGAAAGTCATTGCCGGCAAGGACAAGGGGAAAACCGGGAAGGTGGTGCACGTCGCCGTCGCGCGCGGCACGGTGACCGTCGACGGCGTCAACACGCACAAGCGACACGTCCGCCCGAAGCGGCAGGGCGAGAAAGGGGAAGTCGTCGAGAAATCGGCTCCCTTCGCGCTCTCGAACGTACTCGTTGTGTGCCCCTCGTGCGGGAAGCCGACGAGAGTCGGCGTCAAGCGAACGGCAAAAGGCGGAACCCGCGTATGCAAGCACTGCAACCATGAATGGTAACATCACATCGTACGTCGACCGCATCGTCGTGACCACCGGCGTCGGCAGATTGCGGAAACAAGCGGACTTCGAGAAGAAACTCGTGCCGTACCTTTCCCTCGCGCTCGCCGCAATCACCGGACAGCGACCGGTGCAGACCGTCGCGAAAAAGTCCATCTCGGAATTCCGGACCCGCCAGGGTGATACCGTGGGACTGAAGGTGACGCTCCGGGGGAAACGGATGGCGGATTTCTTCACGCGCCTCATGCGGGCAGTCCTTCCCCGCGTGCGGGACTTTCGCGGATTGCCTTTGACAGCCGTTGACGAGCACGGTAACTTGAATATCGGATTGCAAGACCAGTCCGTTTTTCCGGAAATCAATATGGAAGACGCGGCGACCGACTTTGGTTTGCAGGTCACCATCGTCGGGCGGAAGCAAAACCGCGACGAGATGCTCAGGGTTTACCGCGAGTTCGGCGTGCCGCTCGAGAAGAAAGAACAAGACAATGGCTAAGACATCAAAAATCATCAAGTCGAAGCGGGAACCGAAGTATAGCGTCCGCATCGTGCGGCGCTGTTTCCGTTGCGGGAGAGTGCGGGGATATATGCGGGATTTCAACGTGTGCCGCATTTGTTTCCGCGAACTCGCGAGCAACGGCGAGATACCCGGCGTGAAAAAGGCGAGCTGGTGACGAGGTTTCTCTCCGCGTAAAAGGATTACCATATATGATATGTATATAGATTTGGTGAACAGGATCAAGAACGCGCAAGCCGCGGGCAGGCGGACGGTGCGGGCGCCGTATACGAAAATCGACGCCGCCGTGGCGACGCTGCTTCAGAGTCGCGGGTTCGTGAGCAAAATCGCCGTCCTCGGCAGAAGCCCGAAGAAGCTCTTGAAGCTCGCGCTCCCGACACGACCGCACCCGTACGGGTTCCAGACGCTCTCGAAGCCATCGGTCGCGCGATACGCGGGCGCGCGGGATTTGAAACCGGTCAAGGGAGGCACGGGACTCCTTGTCGTCTCGACGACGAAGGGCGTGCTCTCCGGAGAAGCGGCGCGGAAAGAAGGCGTCGGCGGAAAGCTCTTATTCAAGATATGGTAACGCCATGAGCAGAATCGGGAAACAACCGGTTACTATCCCCGCAGGGGTGGATGTCGTTTCGGAGAACGGCGTCTTGAAGGTGTCTCGCGGCGAGACGGAACTTCGCGTACCGCTCCTCGCCGGCATTTCATACGCACTCCAGGATGGCGCGGTGAGCTTCTCCGCGGAGCGGCAGGATGCGCAGACGCGGCGGAATTGGGGGACGGTACGGAGCTTGTTCGCGAATGCGGTGCGGGGCGTGACCGAAGGGTACGAGAAGACGCTCATTCTGGAAGGTGTCGGGTACCGCGTCGCGCTCTTGGGCAGCACGCTCACGCTCTCACTTGGCTTTTCTCACCCCGTCGTGTACGAAGCGCCCGCGGGAATAACTTTCGTGACAGACGGTAACACGCTTCGCGTGAAAGGGCACGACCGCCAGCTTGTAGGACAAGTTGCCGCCGAGATTCGGAAATTCAGGAAAGCCGAACCATACAAGGGAAAGGGATTCCGATATTCGGACGAGGTTGTCCGCCGCAAAGCGGGTAAGAAAGCAGCCAGCAGCGCTGGATGAGGATTATGAAAAGCGCACGCACCATACGAAGGGCGCGCCGGACGCGCGCACATATCAAGGGAAGTCAGAGACCCCGCTTGTCGGTTTTCCGCAGCAACCGGTATATATACGGACAGGTTATCGATGACGCGAAGGGCGTCACGCTCGCTTCCGCGAGTACGCGCGGGGTAAAGAAGACGCGCAAGACGGACGCCGCGTTCGAGATGGGCAAGGAGCTCGCGAAGCGGGCGCGGGAAGCGCATGTGGAAACGGTCGCTTTCGACAAGGGCCCGTACCGGTATCACGGAAGAGTGCGGCGGGTTGCCGAGGGGGCGCGGGAAGGAGGACTCAAGTTCTAGAGGGGAAAGCATTTATTATTATGATGATAAGACCAAGAGAACAACGTGGAGAACGAACGCCGCGGGAACCGCGCGAGTTCGACGAGGTAGTCCTCGAAATACGGAGGGTGACGCGCGTCGTTGCCGGCGGCAAGCGGTTCGTGTTCCGCGCGAGCATCGTCATCGGCGACCGCAAGGGCCGGGTCGGTATCGGCACCGGGCGCGGCAAGGACGTTGCCGGTTCCATCGACAAGGCGCGGACGGCGGCGAAGAAACAGTTGATACATTTCGAGCCGAAGTACGGCCGGACGGTTCCATACGATATCGACATGAAGTACGGCGCGGCGCGGGTGAGAATCAAACCCAGCCGGGAAGGACACGGCCTCGTTGCCGGCGGCGCGGCGCGGGCGGTTCTGGAACTCGCCGGCGTGAAGGACGTTTCGGCGAAGCTTTTGGGTACGACGTCGAACAAACTTAACATCGCGCGCGCGGTGGTTCGCGCGTTGCAACACTATGGAATTACTCAGAAACATACCCCGGCGCTCTAGGAAGCGCATCGGGAGAGGCGGGAAGCGCGGGACGTATTCGGGTCGTGGCGTGAAAGGACAGCGGGCGCGCGCGGGAACGCACAAGTACAACGCGAAGGAGGAATACGTGAAAACGTTTCCGAAGCTTCGCGGCGTCACGTTCCGTCCTTTGAACCGGAAGCCGGTTGCTGTGGACGTCTCGCTTCTCGATGCATTCGAGGCGGGGAGTGTCGTGACGCGTGACGAACTCGCGCGTCGCGGTATAATCAGGAAAGGGGAGCAACCGAAGCTTTTGGGAAACGGACCGATAGGAAAGAAGCTGACCGTGCAGCGCATACCGGTCTCGAAACAGGCAAAAGCGGCCATCGAGCACGCGGGAGGGGCGGTTGCATAAGCGCCATGAACATTCTACAAGTTTTCAAGATTCCCGACCTCCGCAAGAAAGTCCTTTCCGTCATCGCGCTCTTGGGCGTGTTCCGCCTGCTCGCGGCGATACCGATACCGGGCATCGACGCACAGGCGCTCGCGCAGTTTTTCGCATCGAACAAACTCTTCGGATTTTTGAACATATTCTCGGGCGGCGGGTTGTCCCGCCTCTCGCTCGTGATGCTCGGCGTCGGGCCGTACATCACGGCGGTTATCGTCATGCAGCTTCTCATGATGATTTTCCCGAAGCTGAAGGAAGCGTACTACGAAGAGGGCGCCGAAGGGCGGGCGAAGTTCAACCGCATCTCGCGCTACCTCACCGTTCCCCTCGCGCTCATGCAGGGGTATGGATTTCTGAATCTGCTTATGTCTGAGGGAGTCATCGCCCGGCTCTCGTTCCTCCAGGTTTTCGCGAATATCACCATCATCACGGCGGGTACGATGCTCCTCGTGTGGATCGGGGAAATCATCTCCGAGTATAAAATCGGGAACGGCATTTCCATCATCATTTTCTCCGGTATCGTCGCGCGGCTGCCGGAAGCCGTTACTTCGAGCGTCGCTTCGTACACGCCGAGCATGCTCCCTACGTATATCGGCTACATCGTGCTCTCCATCGCCATCATCGCATCGGTGACGCACGTGAACGAAGGCGAGCGGAAAATACCGGTGTCGTACGCGAAACAGGTGCGGGGCAACAAGCTTTACGGCGGCGTCGCGTCGTATCTGCCGCTCAAAATCAACCAAGCGGGCGTGATCCCGATCATCTTCGCGATTTCACTGCTCCTCTTCCCGCAATTTTTGGCGCAGGTTCTCGGCGTATTCTCGGGAAGCTTGGCGGCGCGGGCGAATAACTTCGTGACGAACCTTTTCAACAATCAGGTTCTCTACAGCGGCATCTACTTCATCCTCGTGGGAATGTTCACATACTTCTATACCGCGATTACGTTCAACCCGGAAGAGATTTCGAAAAACTTGCGGCAGAGCGGGGGATTCCTCCCCGGCATCCGCCCGGGCGAGCAGACGACGGGTGTCCTGCAGCGCGTCGTGCACCGCATCACGCTCTTCGGCGCGATTTTTCTCGGATTCGTCGCGATACTACCGAACGTCACGCAGGTCTTGACCGGCGTCCAGACCTTCGCACTCGGCGGTGCGGCGCTGCTCATCGTCGTCGCCGTCGCCCTAGACGTGATGAAGCAGCTGCAGTCGCAGCTCTCGGTACGGGAATATGAAGGAATCTAGTCAAGCCATCATCCTCTACGGTCCTCCCGGGGCAGGGAAGGGAACGCAAGCGGAGCTCCTGGCGCGGGCATTTCACTTCATTCACTTCGATACCGGACGGTATCTGGAACACCTTCTTTTCTCTCCCGACATCGCGCTCACGCCTGACATCAAGGAGAAGCGCGAGGAATACGCGGCGGGCAAACTCGTCGACCCGAAGTGGGTGCTCGCGATCGAGCGCGACAAAGTATTCCGCATCGCGCAGGCGGGACTCGACATTATTTTGAGCGGTTCGCCGCGCGCCGGGTTCGAAGCGTTCGGCGATGCGGAGCACCAGGGACTGCTCCCGGCGCTCGCGGAATACTACGGGAAAGAACACATCCATATGGTGCTGCTTCGCGTCCCATCCGAGGAATCGTTGCGGCGCAATTCCACGCGCTTTATTTGCTCGGTGTGCGGCTTGCCGATGATGAACGCATCCGAGGGAGCGCGGTGCAACTTCTGCGGCGGGGAGGGGAAGAAACGGGAAGACGACAATCCGGAGACGATTCGGGCGCGCCTCAAGGTGTACGCGGAAGGGATTCTTCCGCTCGTGGAAAAAATACGGACGTTCGGCGTTTCGGTCACGGAAGTTGATGGCACCGGATATCCCTACGAAGTGCACGAACGCGTGAAAGCGGCGCTTCATCTCACTGCATGATTCGCATCAAAACGAGCGAGGACATCGAGGGGCTTCGGGCCTCTGGGGTAATCCTTTCGCGCATTCTTTCGGCACTCAAAGTGCGCGCGGCTGCTGGCACGAAACTTTCGGAACTCGATGCGCTTGCCGGGGAGCTGCTTCGCGCCGAGGGGGCCGATGCCGCGTTTCTGGGATACCGGCCCGAGCCGAGCCTGCCGGCGTATCCGGCGCGCATCTGCGCGTCTCTCAATAACATCGTCGTGCACGGTTTGCCGAACGGGACCGTTTTGCGCGACGGAGATATCTTGTCTCTCGATATGGGAGTAACCTATCGCGGGTACGTGACCGATGCGGCGGTGACGGTCGGCGTCGACACCGTGTCGGAAGACAACAAGCGCCTCATGCGGGCGACGCGCGAGGCGCTCGGCAATGCGCTCCGGGTGTGCGACACAAAACACCGGCTTGGGGATATCGGACATGAAGTGGAGCAGACGGCACTCCGCTCCCAGGTGAAGGTTATACACAATCTTGTCGGTCACGGCGTCGGCTTCGAGCTGCACGAAGCGCCCGACGTGTACAACTTCGGCGAGCGGGGAACGGGATTGAAACTGCAGGAAGGCATGGTGCTCGCGCTCGAGCCGATGTTCGCATTCGTATCGGAGCGAGCCGTTCCGCGCACGGACGGAAGCTACGCGACGGAACACGGCGACGTGAGCGCGCATTTCGAAACGACCGTTGCGATTACGTCGCACGGTCCCGAGGTGCTCGTTGCTATCGACTAAGTAATAAAAAAGAACCCCGCCTGCGTCGCACCATATCGCAGCGCGCGTGCACCGGCGGAGGGAACAACGAACCCGAGCGCGAGACAGAATACGCACACGACGTCCATCGACACGCCGATTCATTTGTGATACCGTTACGCGTAGAACCTCATATCGGCTCGACTTCGGCCGGGCAAAGGAGAAGAAGGCCTATGAAGGTGCTATGCCTTTCCCAGCGGTCTCTTTCATCGGAAGCACGGTAACCTCCGGACATCGCGCAGGTCTTGACCGGGCGAAATAACAAGGAGAGCTTCCACTCATGAACAGTCCTTGTTTCTCGTCTCATTCTCAAGGCCACCAGAGGGGAGCGGACCCTCGCTCGGTGGCGCGAACTTTCGCCATGCTCCTCCTTTCTTTCCGGCATTGCCCCTCGACACCGTGTCGAGGGGCTCTTCATTTGACACGCCGCTCGGGGGTACTCTATAATGTTCCCATACATGCAGTTCCACGAATATATCTCGCATGGCGGGAAGCCGTGATACCCGGCACGTTAGCAGTGCTGTCCATGACCCCCGCCGTACCGGCGGTTTTTTATTCCGCATCGTGTGAGGTCTGTCGTGGAGAATTGCACCGAGCGAACTTTGAGAACCGAATATGAGAACGTTCTTTGAACTTGAAAAATCATTTTTTCGAGGTAGAAGCTCTCTATAGCAAATAGAACGTAAGGGTGAACGGTGGATGCCTTGATATCATGCAGCGATGAAAGGCGCGGCGTAACTGCGATAAGCCTCGGGGAGGTGTGTAGCAACCTACAATCCGGGGATTCCTGAATGGGGCAACCTATCTTGATACTCTCAAGATGCGCTCGCGCGTAAGACGCGGGCGCGCATACCCAGCGAAGTGAACCATCTCAGTAGCTGGAGGAAAAGAAAACGAATGTGATTCCCCAAGTAGTGGCGAGCGAACGGGGAACAGCCAAAACCGACAGATGTTTACATGTGTCGGTGTTGTAGGGCAGAAACGCAAGTTTGTTTGAAAGGATAGGTGAATGTGCTGGAAAGCATAACCAGAGCGGGTGATAGTCCCGTAACCGAAATCCGATTAAGACAAATGTTTTTGTTCCTGAGTACCTCGAGGCCAGGCGACCTCGAGAGAACCAGCCCGGACTATCGGGTAAGGCTAAATATGCATGATAATCGATAGCGAACTAGTACCGTGAGGGAAAGGTGAAAAGCAGCCCGGCGAGGGCGATGAAATAGTACCTGAAACCGTTTACTTACAAGGAGGCGGGGCCCGCAAGGGTGACGCCGTGCCTATTGAAGAATGAGCCAACGAGTTTATCTGTACGGCAGGTTAAGTCCTACGGGATGGAGCCAGAGGGAAACCGAGTGTGAATAGCGCGCGCCGCAAGGCACGTCGTACGGATAAGACCCGAAACCAGATGAGCTTGCCCTGACCAGGGTGAACCCCGTAGAAGTACGGGGGGAAGCCCGAACCGGTTGGCCTTACAAAACCTTCGGATGAGTTGGGGTAAGGAG
>CAZAZV010000001.1:41879-68590 GCA_964489845.1 uncultured Candidatus Saccharibacteria bacterium | reverse complement strand
GCTGTATAGTGATGTTCATCGCGCGGGGAAGAAAACGCTCGGGGGTCTAAGGTTCGTTCTTACCGGCACACTCGCGACGCTCGCGCGGGACGAGGCGGAAAACAGGATTACGGCGTTGGGCGGGAAAGTTTCTTCGAGCGTGAGTTCGGAGACCGATTACGTCGTTCTCGGGGAACATCCGGGGAGTAAGTTCGATAAAGCGAGAAAACTCGGAGTGAAGGTTATTGACGAGAAGGAGTTCAAGGAAATGCTGGAGCAATAATTCGCACCATGGCAACAGTAGATAAAGAGTTATTGGAACACTTGACGAAACTTTCCCGGCTCGAGCTTGGGAAACAGGGAGCGAAGCTCCTGAAGGACGTTGAAGCCACCGTTTCGTATTTCGAGCAGATCGCTTCGGTGGATACGAAAGGGCTTGACGTATCCGAGGGTGACGGGGGCGCAAGGAACGTAGTGCGCGACGATGCGTACGTGGAGGCGTTGTGCCTCGATAACGGGCAGGCGCTTCGCGGATTTCCCGAGTCGGACAGCGGCTATCTCCAGGTTCCACAAGTACAATGACGATACGAGAGTTTCAAAAGAGATTACGCAATAAAGAGTTTTCCGCGCTCGAAACGGTGCAGGGAATTTTCAAGACTATTCGAGAGCGGGATAGGGATATCCGCGCGTACCTGAGTTTGATGGAAAACGAGGCCGTGCGGCAGGCGGGTGACGTCGACCGCATGCTCGCCGCGGGCGAAACACTTCCGCCACTCGCGGGTGTTCCTCTCGCGCTGAAAGACAATATCTTGGTTGAAGGAGCGCCGGTGACGGCCGCATCGCGCATGCTGCAGGGGTATGTCGCGGCGTATGACGCGCGTGTCGTGAAGCAATTGAGGGCGCAATCGGCGGTCTTCGTGGGCAAGACAAATCTCGATGAGTTTGCAATGGGCGCTTCGACGGAGAATTCTGGTTTTGGCGCCACGAGGAACCCGCTCGACACCGCCTACGTGCCTGGCGGCTCTTCGGGCGGCTCTGCCGCTGCGGTGGCGGGTGATGAAGCGATTGCCGCACTGGGGAGCGATACCGGCGGATCGGTACGGCACCCGGCGGCTTTCTGCGGCATTGTGGGATTCCGTCCGACGTACGGCGCGGTTTCGCGACACGGACTTATCGCCATGGCGTCGAGTTTGGACGTCATCGGTCCGCTCGGGAAGACCGTTGACGATGTGATGCAACTTTTCGACGTCATTCGCGGCGCCGATGCGTTCGATGCGACGAGCATCGACGTTCCCGGCGCGCTTCCCGATGCGGAAGCGGTGCGGAAACTCATCGTCGGCATTCCGAAGGAATATTTTTCATCCGAGGGGGGCGTGCATCCCGAAGTCGTCGAGGCAGTGCTCCGTGCACGGGAACACTTCGAGCGGCTCGGCCTTGCGACGCGGGAAGTGAGCTTGCCGCACACGAAATATGCGGTTGCGACGTACTACATCGTGATGCCCGCCGAGGCATCGAGTAACCTCGCCCGATACGACGGCATGCGGTACGGGGAGCGGGCGGACGAGCGAGAACTTCTGAGCGCGTACGCGCGGGCGCGGGAAGGTTTTGGCGCGGAAGTGAAACGGCGCATCATCCTCGGCACGTTCGTGTTGTCGTCGGGATATTACGACGCATACTACGCGCAAGCGCAGAAGGTGAGACAGCTCATTGTCGCAGATTTCGAGCGCGCGTTTGGCTCTGTTGACGTGCTACTCGCGCCCGTCACCGCCGGAGGGCCCTTCAAATTCGGCGAAAAGTCAGATGACCCCTTGGCGCTCTATATGGAAGACGCATTCACGACGCCGTCGGCCCTGGCGGGTCTCCCGGCGCTTGCACTTCCGGTACGGGGATATAAAACCAAGAAAGGATTTCCGATAGGGTTTCAACTTATCGGGAGACGGACAGAAGATGCCCGGGTGCTTGCGCTCGGAAATTTTTATGAATCCAACATACCAAGCTGACATCAGTGTCGCGACGCATTTCATGGCGAACCTGTTGCTCCAGGCCTCTGCCGTGGACAGCGCTGCCTACGCGTATCTCAAGGACCACCTGCTGTGGTTTTATCTCATTGGGGGAGTTGTTTCATTTCTCCTCTTCGTCGGCATTGTCGTTTCCGTGAGCAAGGCAGTTCGGACGATGCGGGAACGACATAAGCGGTAAGGTTATTTTGTTGCGGGGGCCGGATTTGAACCGGCGACCTCGAGGTTATGCTACCACTACAACTTTCATTGCTCTATTTCTGCAACAGATTTGTGGTCTGGACTATCCCATCACCCCAGAGGGGTGCCTGCCGTCTAGTCTCTACACCTTTCCCGCTGAAGACGGGACTTGGCTCGGGATTAGCACGCCCCAAGGACGAGAGCTTTCCCCGAATTTGACAGGTTTGCAACTGTCGTTACCGACAGAGGGGCTCATAACATTGGGCCTCGCGAGCTACCAAACTGCTCTACCCCGCGTTGTCATAGTACCACATAACGAAGTTTAAGCAAGTTCCTGAACTTATGATATAATGTGAAGTAACCAACATTCCTTGGTAGTATGGCGAAGTCGGAGCTAAGGATTAGAGCAAGAGAGTTGAGGAAGGAGGGTAGGAGCATACGCGATATCGCGCAGAGGTTAGATGTATCAAGGAGTTCCGCAAGTCGATGGTGTTCCGATATTAAGCTAAGCGACAAACAGATAGCGGCACTGTTGAGAAGTAAGCAGGAGGGGATCAGAAGGGGACAACTCGTTGCTGCTGAACTGAAGAAGAATAAGCGATTGCAGAAAATCGCTCAATACCAAGAAAACGGTATCCAGAGATTCCGATCACTCGCAGATAGTCAATTTTTTGCAGCAGGGCTCGCGCTATATCTTGGCGAGGGTTCAAAGAAAGAAAGAAAGGTCGCTTTTGTTAATTCGGACCCCGATGTCATACTTTTCATGCTCGCGTGGCTCCGAAAATTTTTCCACGTTCCGGTTGAGCACATTGCTCCTCGTATACATATCCACGAAATGCACCGAAAACGTCTCAGAGACATTCTGCGTTATTGGGCAGAGTTACTTGGAATTTCAGAATCACAGTTCCGAGCGACGATATTTACCAGAACGAAGCAGTTAAAGTTATACGAGAATTATGAAAATTATTACGGGACGCTTACGATAAGAGTGTTGAAGAGCGCCGAACTTTTTTATAAGATAGACGGGTTGATATATGGTTTATTGAAAGCTGCTCACTTGCCGACGTACGCATCCGCTTCGTCGGTTGCGTTCGCAAAAAATGTAAACCTCGTTTCCATTTTTCTGCTCACTTGCCGACGTAGCTCAGCGGTTAGAGCGAAGCACTCATAACGCTTAGGTCGGAGGTTCGACTCCTCCCGTCGGCACAGCATGACGAAAGAAGAAAAGCAGAGAGAAGTCATTGCTTTTGCAAGAACGCTCATCGGTGTTCCGTACCAGTACGGCGCTCCGATGGCAAAAGCGCCGAATGTTTTCGATTGCTCCGGTTTTACGAAGTATCTTTTCGCGCATATCGGTGTAGACATTCCTCGCAGCACGATCGAGCAAGCCGAATTTGTCGGGACGAAGGTTGACGACATACGCAAACTCGAACCCGGGGACCTCGTGTTTCTCCATGGCGAACGCGGTCACTACAGTCCTGAGACGCCGGAGGGCGTCGGGCACGTCGCGGTGTATGTCGGTGACGGGAACATCATTTCCGCGACCGCGAAGCGCGTCGGGCATTGGCCCGAGCAAATAGAGGAGATTGGCGAGGTACAAGAGGAGTCACTCGAGGAAGCAATCCGTCGTTTAGGTCTCGTTACCGTCAAACGAGTTATCTTGTAAAGCGAATACGCTTTCAGTACAATCAGTGAGGTAAGGACCCGTGGTGTAGCCCGGTTTAACACGTCCCCCTGTCACGGGGAAGATCGCCGGTTCAAATCCGGTCGGGTCCGCATCCAAGCTTGCGTGAGGACGGAGCCGCCCGAGAGGCGGTCTTTTTGTATCTTCGCACACTTGTACGTATAATAAGAGACAATTATGGATTTTGAAGCGCTGCGAAGAGAGGCGACGGGTGCCGCCCAGCATGCGAAAACTCGCGACGAGCTCGAAGCGGTCCGCGTGAAGTATTTAGGGAAGAAGAGCGAGCTCGTCACTGTTCTCCGTTCACTGAAGGACCTGCCGCTCTCGGAGCGGAAGGAGCGGAGCAGTGCGGCGAATGCGCTCAAAGACGAGCTCACGGAGCTTATGCTGGCGAAGGAGCGTTTGCTTCTGGAGCACGTGCATGCTTCGCTCGACGTGACGCGGCCGGGTGAGCGGGTTTCGAGCGGCCACCTGCATCCTTTGACCCTCATGTACAACCGGGTGCGGGACATCTTCTCTTCGATGAATTTTTCGGTCGTTGACGGGCCGGAAATCGAGACGGAATATTACAACTTCGAGGCGCTCAATATTCCCGCAGACCACCCCGCGCGCGATATGTGGGATACGTTCTGGCTCGCGGACGGGCGCTTGCTTCGGACGCACACGAGTCCGGTGCAGATGCGATATATGGAAACGCACGAGCCGCCGTTTCAGATCATCGTGCCCGGGCGCGTATTTCGCTATGAGGCGACCGACGTGTCTCACGAATACAATTTTTACCAGGTTGAAGGCCTGATGGTGGGCGACAACGTTTCATTCGCACACCTGAAATATGTTATCGAAACATTTTTCCGCCGCCTCTTCGGTCCCGGTGTCGCGCTCCGCTTCCGGCCGAGCTATTTCCCGTTCACCGAGCCGAGTATCGAGGTTGATATCAAGTTCACGGGTTCGACAAGCTCACCGCAGGCGGGTTCGAAGTGGCTTGAGATGATGGGTGCCGGCATGGTGCACCGGAACGTGTTTGATGCGGCGCGGTACAACCCGCGGGATGTGCGGGGCTTTGCGTTCGGCGTCGGCATGGACCGGCTCGCCATGGTGAAGTACCGCATCCCCGACATACGCCTCTTTTATTCCGGCGATGCGCGGTTTACGAGACAGTTTTCATAACCATGAAGATTTCCTACACACTCTTGAAGCGATACCTTCCCGAGCTTACGAGCAAACAGAAGCTTATCGAAGCGCTCACCACACATTCGTTCGAAACGGAAGATGCGCCCGGAGGGGCGATTGAAGTCGCCATTCCTTCGAACCGCTATACCGATGCCGCCTCCCATGTCGGCGTCGCGCAGGAAGCGCGGGCGGTGCTCGGACTCAAAAAAACGGCTGCGCCGAAACTCGTGTTCGGAAAGACGTCCGGCAAGAGAGGAACCGTAAGCGTCACCGTCAAGAATCCGCTCCTGTGCTCCCGCTACGTCGCGCGGGAGTGTGCCGATGTGCGGGTGAAGCAGTCGCCGAAATGGGTGCAGACGGTACTCATCGAGTGCGGTTTGCGCCCCGTGAACAACGTGGTTGACGCCACGAACATTGCAATGCTCGAAGTCGGCCAGCCGCTCCATGCGTTTGACGCCGACAAGCTCGAGGGGGGCATTGTGGTGCGCCCCGCCGCGAGAGGCGAGCGGATTACCACCATCGAGGGGAAAACCTATGAACTGACGCCGGATACGCTCCTCATCGCTGACGCGAAGGGGCCGCTTGCCATTGCCGGCGTGAAGGGGGGCGAGCGCGCGGCGGTGTCGGAACATACAAAACGCATCGTGCTCGAAGCGGCAACATTCGATTCGCGGAGCATCTATCGGACCTCGAAGCGTCTCGGGCTCGTGACCGACGCCTCGCTCCGCTTCTCGCACCCGCTCTCGCCGCTTCTTGCGGAGGCCGGCATGCATCGCGTCTCCGAACTCTTGCAGGACATCGGTGCGGCGCGGCCCGGCGCGACCACCGATACCGCACCCCGCACCCCGCGGGAACGACACGTGCTTTTCTCCTTCCCGCACTTTGAGCGCCTTACCGGACTCCATCTCGCGAAAGCGGAAGCGGTGCGCTTTTTGAAACGACTCGGATTTACCGTTTCCGGGGAAAAAATTTCCGTCCCGCCGCTGCGCGACGATATTGAGACGGAAACGGACCTTGCGGAAGAAATCGTGCGGCTTTACGGATACGGTGCGGTGCCGAGTGAAACACCCGTGCTCCGCGTCGGCGCGCATGAAGTCGATGAACATTTCGCGTTCGCGACGCTCGTCCGTGACATCCTTACCGGTTTCGGCATTGACGAGGTGTATACCGACTCGTTCCGCGATGCAGGAGACGTGAAACTCGCAAATCCGCTTGCGAACGACAAGGCGTACCTGCGAACGTCGCTCGCTCCATCTCTGCTCGCGTGCGTTTCCGAGAACCTGAAGTTTTACGACTCCGTGAAACTTTTCGAGATCGGCAAGGTATTCCCGAAGGCGGGGGAGCGTTACGGACTTGCCATCGCCGCGGGCGATAAGCGCGCGGAAACGTTTTTCGCGGTGAAGGGATTCGTGGAAGAACTTTTGGAAAAACTGGGACTGACCGATTTCGCCATGGACGAGCTTGCCGGCGGGCGCGAGGGCGTGTCGGTCACGGCTGACGGGAAAGGGCTCGGGAGCGTCGTGCGGGAGCGGCGATATTCGTACGCGGAACTCGACGCGGAGCAACTGCTTGCCGTCGTCGATTGGGAACGGGGGTATCAACCGATACCGAAATACCCCGCTGTGGCGCGCGACCTGTCGCTCTCGCTCCCCGCGGATGTGAAAATCGGGAGCGTGATGGAGAACGTCGAGCTTTCCGATACGGACCTCATCGAGGACGTTGACTTGGTCGACGAATATATCGATGAGCGCGGCGTGCGACAAGGAATCACGCTGCGCATCGTGTTCCGCTCCGCGGAACGAACGCTCTTGTCTGCGGAGGTTGACGAGGCGATGCATCGCATCGTCGGAACCCTCACGCGGAAGTTCCGCGTAGGGATTCGATAAGCAATTTGATGTTTCGTTTGAGCGCGGCGTGCGACTCGAGCGTCGGGTCGGCGTCAAGCACCGCGGCGGCGAACGAGCGCGCCTGTTTCGCGATGGCGGGGTTTTGAATCGCTTTCATCGCGAGGTCGGGCATGCCGGTTTGCGTCGTTCCAAAAAGTTCGCCGGGACCGCGGAGGCGCAAGTCGTATTCCGCCAACTCCAAACCGTTTTTCGCTTTCGCGACGCGTTCGAGGCGTTCTTTCACCTCGGGCGCCGAGGAGTCCGTGAAGAGCAGGCAGTACGATTGATGCGTTCCTCGTCCTACGCGGCCGCGCAGCTGGTACAGTTGCGCGAGGCCGAAGCGCTCCGCTCCTTCGATGAGCATCGTCGACGCGTTCGGTATATCCACGCCGACTTCTATGACCGATGTGGCGACCAGCAGGTCGAGGTCTCCTTTCGAGAATGCCTGCATCGTACTTCCTTTTTCTTCGCTCTTTTGTCTTCCGTGGAGGAGTCCGACGCGGAGGTCGGGAAACACGTGCTTCGAGAGTTTTTCGTATTCCTCGGTCACGGTTTTCAGTTCCGTTTCCTCGCCGTCAAGTTTTTCTATCCGCGGACAAATGACGAACACTTGCCTCCCTTCCCGAATCTGTTTGCGCAGGAACTCGTATGCGCCGGTGCGTTTCTCTGGTGGGACGACGTACGTGAGGATGCGTTTCCTTCCCTGTGGCAGTTCGGCGAGGTATGAAACGTCCATATCGCTCCACATAGTGAGTGCGAGTGAGCGGGGGATGGGTGTCGCTGTCATACTGAGAAGATGGGGCATTGCGCCCTGCTCGGCTGCGGATCTCAAGAGTGACGCCCGTTGCTCCACGCCGAACCGGTGCTGCTCGTCGATGACGGCGAGCGCGAGCGCGCGGAACGTCACGTGCTTCTGAATGAGTGCATGCGTACCGATCACGATGCGGACGTTCCCCTCAGCAATTTTTTTCGTCACCTCGCCCCGCTTCGTCGCCTTTACGAGCCCGTCTCCGTAGCAGAGCACCGCGCGGGAGCCCGTGAGAAGTGCTACACCCTCACCGTAATCAGGGAAAAGCTTCATAAACGTTTCGAAGTGCTGGTTCACGAGTATCTCGGTCGGCGCCAAGAGTGCCGACTGGTATCCGGCACGCGCCGCGGAGAGTGCGGCGAGGGACGCGATGACCGTTTTTCCGGAGCCGACGTCTCCCTGGAGGAGGCGGCGCATCGGATATGGTTTCGCGATATCTTCCCGTATTTCTCCGAGAACCCCTTCCTGCGATTCGGTGAGCTTGAACGGCAAAGCGGCGATGAGCTGCTCCGTGTACACCGGGTCGGATGGTATGGGAAAGGCGGGATGTGCCGCGAATCTTCGCCGGCGGAGCGTTTGGTAGAGCTGGAACGTGAACAGTTCCTCGAACACGAATCGGTACATCGCACTCCGCGCATCTTTGTCGTTTTCCGGGAAATGGGCGTCGTGCAGCGCTCGGTTCACGTCGGAGAGGTGCGCCGCTTCCCGTACCGTTTCCGGCAGCGGATCTTCGTATGACTCCTCGAGGAGCGGTTTTATGAGGTATCTAAGCCCCCGGGACGTGAGCCCTCTTGTTTGCGGATAGACCGGTATGATGCGCGCCGTGTGGCTCGGCGTACCGTGCGTTATCGTTTCATGTGCCGGGTTCGAGAAGAGCAGTTCGCCGGTCCGTGCGGACGGGACGCCGGCGATATTCACGTGCGTTCCGGGTTTCAGCGTATTTGCAAGGTACGGCTGATTGAACCACACAATTCGCACGGAGCCGGTCTCGTCGGAAACAACAGCGTTGACGATGCTCATATTTCGCCGCCAGAGCCGGCGCACCGCGATATTCGCGATGGTTCCGCGCACCGTGCAAGCAACGCCCGCCGCACTGTGTGCGATGGGCGTGATGTGCGAGAAATCGTCGTAGCGGGACGGGAAATGGTACAGCAAATCGCGAACCGTCCCGATGTCGAGTTTTTTCAATTTCGGGAGGAATCGCTTCGCGCGGGGGATTGCCGTGAGGGGAGTTGAGAGGTTCATACAAGGGTGTCCCCCCATCTGGACTCGAACCAGAAACCAACCGCTTAAGAGGCGGATGCTCTGCCAATTGAGCTATGGGGGGCTATAAATTGACCGGCGGGCGTTTCGTGCTTGTGAGCGATACCCACCTTCCCTGCGTTAATTCTACGTGCCGTTGTATTGACTGTAAAGCGCTTTGTATCCATCCGTACACGCGGTGGCGCATATTTTTTATTGTGTGCCACCGCGGTACATTCTTCAAGGTTCAATGTGCAGACAAAGAAGCAACCAGTCCCGACAGCTGGCTGTTTCTTTATCTCTCGATTCGAGAAACTTATTCTTTGATGTTCAGCAGTTCCATCAACTTCGGCTTGTTGAAGCCGACAATGATGTTTCCGTCGATGTCGATGACCGGAACCCCCATCTGCCGCGATTTCTGTATCATCTCCTCCGCGGCGGCGTCGTCAACGGCGACGTTTTTTTCTTCATACGCAATGCTGTGTTCGTTAAAGAGCTGTTTCGCCATCTTGCAGTACACACAAGTCGGCGTGGTGTATATGGTGACGTGATGCATATCATACATTATACGAACGAATTACGTTTTGGCAACTTTACGTTCCCGCGCTATAATACGGAGCGTTATGTATGACATCATTATCGTCGGCGGAGGGCCGGCGGGCGTCGCGGCGGGCGTCTATGCGGCGCGGAAGCGTCTCAAGACGCTGCTCCTCACCGAGGAATTCGGTGGGCAGTCGCTCGTATCGGATGACATCGAGAACTGGATCGGCGATATCCACCTTGACGGGCTTGCGCTCGCGAAAAAATTCGAGAGTCACCTGCGGCGCTACGAGGAGGTTCTGGACATCAAGACGGGTTCCCGCGTTTCCCGCGTGGAGCGCAGCGGGAGCGGTTTTACCGTCCGCACCGAGCACGGTGAGTCATACGAGGGGTGGGCGGTCATCGTCGCGACCGGCGGGCGGCGGCGGAAGCTCGCGGTTCCCGGCGAGGACAAGTTCGAGGGCAAAGGCGTTTCGTACTGTTCGACGTGCGATGCCGCGCTTTTCAAGGGGAAAGACGTCGCCGTCGTGGGTGGCGGTAATGCGGGGCTCGAGGCGGCGGTTGACCTCTTGCCGTACGCGGAGCATGTGTATGTCGTGAACCGGAGCGCGGTACTCCGCGGCGACCCTCTGACGCAGGAAGAAATCCAGAAACACGAACGAGTGACGGTGCTTTTGAATGCGCAGACGAAATCGATTGATGGCGACGCATTCGTCTCGGGACTTACATATGAACAGGGCGGAGAACCTAAAACAATCCCCGTGCAGGGCGTGTTCGTGGAAATCGGTTCCGTCCCGAACTCGGAACCCGTCGAAGGACTCACGGAGTTGAACGAGAAGCGGGAAATCATCGTCGATTCGAAGCGGGGCGCGACATCGGTTCCCGGCATCTTCGCCGCAGGAGACGTGACCGACGACCCGTATAAGCAGAACAACATATCCGCCGGTGACGGCGTGAAGGCCGCGCTTTCCGCGTACGACTATGTCAGGAAGGCGCAGAAGACGAGTGTCGTATGAGCGCGCGGTACGCAGTTCCCCGGGAAGTTGAGGAAATCGTCGAGGCGCTCGCCGAGGCGGGCTTCGAAGCGTACCCCGTCGGAGGATGCGTGCGCGACTTGATGCTCGGGAGGACGCCGAAAGACTGGGATGTCACGACGAGTGCGACGCCGGAGGAAGTGCAGAAGCTTTTCCCCGAAAGCGTGTACGAGAATCGTTTTGGTACCGTTGCCGTGAAGACGGGAAGCGCCGACGAGGCGCTCAAAATTGTCGAGGTGACGACGTTCCGCGAGGAAGGGCACTATACCGACAAGCGCCATCCCGATGTGCTCACATTCGCGAAGACCCTCCTCGATGACTTGAAACGGAGAGATTTCACGATGAACGCGATCGCGCTGCGGTACGTCAGTTCCGGAGAGTACGAGATTGTCGACCCGCACCACGGCGAACGTGACGTGCGGGATAGGGTCATCCGGGCGGTGGGGGAAGCATCCGAGCGGTTCGAGGAAGACGCATTACGGCTCCTGCGGGCCGTGCGGCTCGTCACGGAGCTTGGCATATCGGACGGCTGGCACATGGAGACGGAGACGTATGCCGCCGTGAAACAGCAAGCGCAGCTCCTGTCCCTCGTCGCCGCCGAGCGCGTGCGCGACGAGCTCGTGCGCGTCTTTCTCTCGAAAGACGCCGCGCAAGGCGTACGGCTTTTGGAGGAGGTGCGACTCCTCTTGTACGTCATGCCGGAGGTACGCGAAGGCATCGGTGTCGAACAGGCAAAACATCACACGTTTACCGTGTGGGAGCACGGCTTGCGGTCCCTCGAGTACGCCGTGGAACAGGACTATTCACTTACCGTGCGCATGGCGGCGTTTTTGCACGATGTCGGCAAGCCGCGCACGAAAGCGGGCGAAGGGGAAGCGGCGACGTTTTACAACCACGAAGTAGTCGGCGCGCGCATGACGCAGAAACTTTTGGAGCGGCTTCGATTTCCCGCGCAATTCGTGGATGATGTTGTCCACCTTGTGCGCAACCATCTCTTTTACTACAACGTCGGGGAGGTAAGCGAAGCGGGCGTGCGCCGTCTCGTGCGGCGGGTCGGCGTTGAGTACATCGACGACCTCTTGCACGTTCGCGAGGCGGACCGCATCGGGAGCGGCGTGCCGAAAGCGTTTCCGTATAAGCTGCGGCACTTGCTCTACATGATCGAGAAAGTTCGCCGCGACCCGCTTTCCCCGAAGATGCTCAAGATTGACGGTACCGACATCATGAGGCTTTGCTCGCTTACACCGGGACCGAGGGTCGGTTTCATCCTGAGCGCGCTGATGGAAGCGGTGCTGGATGACCCGTCGCGGAACACGGAGGAATACTTGTCACAGGAGGCGGTGAGATTTTCGAAACTTTCCGATGCCGAACTCAAAGAGAAAGCCGAAGCGGGGAAGAAGCAGGTGGAGAAATTCGAAGCGGCGGAGGAGGAGGAAATGAAAGGGAAGTACCGGGTTGACTGAATGTCGCCCGGTACCGGGAGAAAACAAAACGGGGCAAGACATTGTACTTGCCCCGTACTTTAGCCCGTGCGTTCGAGCTATTCTTCCGGAAATTTTGTGAGACCGAGCTTGCGCGCCGCCGTGATGAACGTCTCAATCTGCATTTTTTGCTGCATGAGCCGTTTTGCGACCATCTGGCTGAAGAGAATTTCCTCCTCTTCTCTTTTCTGAACCTCCGGGTATCGGAAATCCGTTTCGACCTTCATGACCCGGTAGCCGTACGCCTTTGCCTCTACAGGAGCGAGGGCGTAAAGATAGGGATTGTTCGGAGAATTGTATCGGCCTGCATCAGCCGCCTCGAAGAAAGACGAAACCTGCGGTGTGTAGGCAACTGGTCCGAAAACCGGGTCGGCGTCGATCCCTGTCACCGCGCGATACACCGCGAGTATCACCAGCTCGCTCTGCCGTTGGAAATCGGGGTAGGACTCCCACGACTCCGGAGAACGAGATGGGATGACGATGTCTGCTCTACCGAGAACCAATGGCATAATGAGTGTCGGAATCTCGTCGACAATGTCCGCTTTTTCTGGTTCGGAAAGGAAAACGAAGCGAGCCCCTTTTGTCGTTGCGATCACCCGGGCCCAGACGGCCACTTCACGCTTCTGCGCCGGGTAGGTGCTTGCTTTTGAACAGACGACAGCGGCACCTCGCGCCTGTAGCGCTTTTGCTACAGCGGCTTCCGGGGATCTGTCCACGATGAGCACGTGATAGCCGTTGCGTACACCGTTCTCGACGAACTGGCACGCGAGCTTGAAGCGAACCCCGTCCTGTTCTCCGTATGCCGTTGCCGCCGAAACGACGACGGAATTCCGGTCCATATGCGCCTCCTTACTCCGATGAGCTGGGTAAGTTTTAGCACGTCAACACCGCGTTGTCAATGCTGTGTAATGGTTCAATAGCTTTGCACCACCCCTTCCCTCCAGAATATGTATATGCCATACACCATACATCCCAAAGTTCCCGAGATTCGTGCCGCCGCAGTTCGCCTCGTGAAGCATGAAGGCTGGAGCACCAGGGCAGCAGCCCGCCACTTCGGATACGACCACGCAACCATCGTGCGTTGGTGCAGACGTACGCCCGAGTACGGAGCGGGTCTCGTCTCGTGATTCCCACGCGTTCATCACGGCCGAATCATCATCCCCATGAGCTTGATGCGGCGATTGTGAACCGCATCCTCGAGCTCCGGCAGGAGCAGCAGCAGTGCGCGGAGGTTTTGCATCATCGATTGCGTCAGGAAGACCTCATCGTCTCCCTCTCCTCGGTGAAGCGGACCTTGAAGCGGGCGGGTCTCACGAGGTATTCGAAGTGGAAGCAGTGGCACACGTATCCTCCCCGGCCTCTGCCCGAGAAACCGGGTGTTCTCGTGGAAATCGACACGGTCTGGGACGAACGGATGAAGGAATGCCTGTACCTGTATAACGGGGCTGGATGTGCTCACCCGATTCGCGTTCGCCCTCCCCGTATTGCGAACCAACACCCATATGAGCTGGGACTTTGTGCGAGGACTCACCGAGGATGCGCCCTTTGCCGTACGGACGCTCCAGAGTGATCATGGTCCCGAGTTCTCGAAGTGGTTCACGAAGCAGTGTACTGCGAACCATATTGCCCACCGACATTCCCGTGTGCGGAGACCCACCGACAACGGGCACCTCGAACGCTTCAACCGCACCATCCAGGAAGAGTGCCTGCAGCGCGTATCGCGCTCGCTCCGTTCGTGGCAGAAAGAAATTCCCGAGTATCTCCGGTGGTACAATACGGAAAGGCCTCACATGGGACTCGATATGAAAACACCGTTTGAAGTGGTGCGAAGCTATTGATTAGAAAACATTTGCTCGAATCCGTCGGGCGCACTTTTCAAGTGCCCCCGCCAGGATTCGAACCCGGAATTCATGGTCCGAAGCCATGCGCGATATCCGTTTCGCCACGGGGGCTCTTACGCTTACTTTGAAATTTTATGTTCCGGAGCGTAGAATTGCAATTGCGGTTTCTTACCGCAGCACGGGCCGTCGTATAATGGCAGTACACACGCTTCGGGTGCGTGCAGTGGGAGTTCGATTCTCCCCGGCCCGACCGAACGAAGTGAAGGAGGAACGGGGAGAATCGAATCTGCGCACCCCGTGTCGGAAAGGCATATGGGAAACCGAGGGTTTTCCAAGTCAGGGGTCGGGCGATAGGATTTGTCCGAAAGGCGACAAATCCATCGTCCCGAGGAGTGGAGCGAGGAGGGGATGCCTTGTGTGTCCGTGTGAGTATTCTCCCCGGCCCGACAACGCAAGGGGCCCATACGCATCCGCTTTGGGCCCGGCGTTCGGACGAAATAGAAACCTCGTTTCCATTTCGCTCCTCACTGGGGCCCATAGGTAAGTGGTATACCGCAGTCTTCGCATGACTGAGTCCCGAGTCCGATTCTCGGTGGGTCCACAATAAAAGAAGGCAATAAAATTGCCTTCTTTTACTGTCCTCGAGAATCGGATGAGGGGTGGGTCGGAGGGGAAGCAACCGCGTCCCCTCCGTGGAGGAGATGATTCAGAACCGTGGGTTCTGAAAACGCACCGAGCACTCAAGGCATTGCGTGCTCGGGAGTAGGGAGATTCTCGGTGGGTCCACAACAGAAGAGTCAAAGCGGATGTGCTATAATAAGAGCGTTGTATTGTTATTGCCACAAAAGGTCGGTCATCGCTTTTTGAATTTTGAATTGACGTTATGCAAGTAGAAAATTGGGCGAGCGTTGTCGTGAGTTCCCTTCAGGACCTCCTGAACGGTATCGCGGGCTCCATTGCAAATATTCTCGGCGCGCTTATCGTCTTTGTCATCGGTCTTATTGTCGCGTCCGGTCTCGGTAAGCTCGTGGAGAAAATCATCGAGTTGGTAAGGCTTGACAAGTTGCTCGCGAGTTTGGGATTGAACGAGCACCTGGAACGCGCCGGCTTGAAGCTTAACAGCGGCAAATTCTTCGGCAAGCTGACGTACTGGTTCTTCGTTATCGTGTTCTTGCTCGCGGCCTCCGACATCTTGCACTTTACGGCACTGTCGCAGTTCCTGCAGGCCGTGTTGCTCTATATCCCGAACGTGCTTGTCGCGGTCCTTATCATGCTCGCGGCGATCGTCGTCGGGAATTTCCTGAAGAACCTGGTGCACGCTTCGGTGAAGAGTTCGAAATTAAAGGGTGCCCGATTCCTCGGCTCACTCACGTGGTGGGCGATTATCGTCTTCGGGTTCCTTGCAGCGGTTTCCCAGCTTGGCGTCGCGCGTGACATCATCAACATCGTCGTCACCGGTTTTGTCGCCATGCTCGCGCTTGCCGGCGGTATCGCCTTCGGTTTGGGCGGGAAGGATTACGCGTCGTATCTGATGTCCCGCTTGCGGGAACACCACGAAGGGTAACTCCTTGCTCTATCGGTTATTTTCGAAGCCCCCCTTGCAGTGCACGGGGGGCTTTGGTAGCATAGGACCTATGTCAGTCGCAGTCATAGAAACGGGGGGGAAGCAGTACGCCGTTCACGAAGGGGACGTGATTCGCGTCGAGAAACTCCCGGGAGAAGCGGGGACGGCTCTTTCGTTTGAAGACCTCCTGTCGTCCGGAAAAGTTTCCGGAGAAATCACGGGCCATGGCCGGGCGGAGAAGAAAATCGTATTCCGCTACAAATCGAAGACGCGGCATCGTGTGAAGCGAGGGCATCGGCAACCGTACACCACACTCAAGATAACAAGTATACAGTAGTCACGGTTCCGAGTTACTTCCTCCCCTCGAGGGCGTTTTTCAGTGTTTCGGGGTCGGCGAACTCGACCTCTCCTCCCGTCGGTATGCCCCTTCCTAGTCGCGTGATGGTGCGGCTATATGCTTTCAGGAAACCGCGGAGTTCCGCGGCAAGCAGGTCGCCCTCCGACGTGGGCGGGAGTGCGAGTATGATTTCCGAAGCCATTCCTCCCAACTCGCTCTTGATGCGTTGGGCGAGATGTTTCACGCGCAGTTTCTGCGCACTCGAGAGCTCGCCGATGCGGCCCTCCCCCAGTATGAGGTAGGTTCCGGCGAACGTTCCGGCACGCTCGAGCGAGAGCAGGTCCGTTTCCCGGAGGACGAGCGCGATGGTTGACGGGTCGCGCTTCTCATCCCGACAGATGTGGCACAGTTTTTCTCCCCGTTCTTTTATGAAGAAACACCGTGGGCAGCGGTCGATATTTTTCAGGTCCGACACCGCCCGCTCGATGTGGTGGAGCGTTTGCGCGTCGAGCGAGAGGAGTTGGAACGCGAGGCGCCGCGCCGCTCTCGGACCGAGCGCGGGGAGGCGCGAGAATATTTCTATGAAATCCTGAAGAGCTCTCGGAAGCATGGGGGGTAGGTGATGGAGGGAATAGGTAATGAGTTATCGCAGTTCGCTCTCGGCGTACTGCGTGTCGATGGTCCGGAACGTGACTTTTTCGGGGTCGAAGTAGAGCTTGACCGAGCCGATGGGCCCGTTCCGGTGCTTGGCGATGATGATTTCAACCTGGTTCTTGTCTTCATCGTCCAGTTCCGATTCGATGGTCCCGCGGTCTTTGCGGTACAGGAACATCACGACGTCCGCGTCCTGTTCGAGCGAACCCGATTCGCGGAGGTCGGACAGGCGGGGAATTTTCCCTTCCCGCTGTTCCACCGCGCGCGAGAGTTGCGAGAGTGCGATGACGGGAATTTTCAATTCGCGCGCGAGCGCCTTGAGGTTCCGCGATATTTCGGTCATCTGCTGCACCATATTGTCACTCCTCGTCGACGGCGCGATGAGCTGGATGTAGTCGATGACGAGCAGGTCGAGACCGTGTTCCAGCTGAAGCTTGCGCGCCATCGAGCGAAGGTGGAGCATCGTCGGGGATGCGGTGTCTTCGATGAAGAGCGGGACGTTTGAGAGCTCGCCCAGCGCGTGCTGAATGAGCGTGAACTCCGTCTCGTCGTTGATGTTGCCGGTGCGGAGCCGCCAGAGCGAAACCTGCGCCTGGCTCGCGATGATGCGGTCAACGATTTGGTCGGCCGACATTTCGAGCGAGAAGAATCCGACAGTTTTGTTGCGCAGCGCGGCGTTTCGCGCGATGTCGAGCGCCAACGACGTTTTCCCGAACGAGGGGCGCGCGCCGATGATGACGAGGTCGGACTGCTGGAATCCGGAGAGCATATTGTCGAGCGACTTGAACCCGCTCGGGACGCCGCGCAATTTTCCCTCCTTGTCGCCGCTGTGGAGCTTCTCGAAACGCTCGTAGGCGACGGGCAGTTCGTCCTTCAGGTGAATGAATTTCTGCACGCGGCTTGCCTGCGAGAGGCCGAAGATGCGCTGTTCGACATCGTCCAAAAGTTTGTCGAAACTCTGCTCCGTCACCACCTGTTCGCTGATTTCCGCCGAGGCCGTGATGAGGTCCCGGCGCACTCGTTCCTCGTGCACGATGGCGGCGTACCGCTCAATGTGCGCCGAGGTGGGGACGTTTTCGATGAGGTCGGTGAGGTACTGCTCTCCGCCGACCGCCGCGAGCTGCTTCCGCCGCTTGAGAGTTGCCGTGACAGTGAGCACGTCGATCGGTTCGCCCTTGCTGAAGAGCGAAATCATCGCGTCGTAGATTTTCTGGTGCGCGGGGACGTAGAAATCGGCCGCTTCGAGCGTGTCGGCAACTTTGATAATCGCTTTCGTGTCGAGCATCAACGCGCCCAACACCGACATTTCCGCTTCAAGGTCTTGCGGGGGGATTTTGGCGATCTTCTGAGGCATACCCGGCATATCAACTTCGACATCCCTCACGGGACGATTTCAAAGTATATCTAGCGTTTTTATTAACCTTTGCATAGTATCTATTCCGGTTCCGCAGCTTCAGCTGGTCGAAGTTGTATTACCGGGCATAGACGAAGGGTCCCAGGGGGGTGTCTTCTACCTCATATCCTAACGTGCGTATTTTTTCACGCAACTGGTCGGAGAGCATAAACTGTTGATTGCGGCGCAGTTTCTCGCGTTTTTCCGCTTCACGACGGACTCGGGGAGGTGCATAAACCGGTGTGAGCGATATGCCGAGCGTGCCGAGCGACGCGGTGAGCAGACGCCTCAGGGCGCGGGCTTCTTCCCGACTCAAACCCCAGACACGCGGCTGGATTTCTTTCACGAAGCCGAGGAGCGCGGCGAGCGCGCGGGGAGTATGAAAATCGTCGTCGAGCGCTTCGTAAAATCCGCGTTCCGCCGCCGCGATGCGTTCCCCGAATTTCGCTTCCGTCGCGGACGACTTCTTTTCCGTGAACGCGAGCTTGTTTATGAAGTTCCGGAGCGTCGCGAGCGTTTCTTCCGCCTGCGCCGCCGCGGATTCGTCGTAGTCGAAGCGCGAGCGGTAGTGGTGCTGAAGCACGAGCATACGGAGCGCTTCGGGGCGGTGCGTGTTTAGGAAGTCCCGGATCGTCATGAAGTTGTACAAACTCTTCGACATTTTCTCGCCGTTCACGGTGAGGAATCCTGTGTGAAGCCAGATTTTTACGAAGGGGACTTTCCCCGTTGCGGATTCCTGGAGCGCGATTTCCGAATCGTGATGGGGGAACTTGAGGTCCGCTCCACCGCCGTGGAGTTCATATTGCGCGCCGAAGTATTTCCCGCTGATGGCAGTGTCTTCGATGTGCCAGCCGGGTCTCCCCGCGCCCCATGGGGATTGCCAGGAGGGCTCGTATTCGTCCGTGCCGTCTCTGAATTTCCAGACGACGAAGTCGAGCGGGTTTTTCTTTTCCACGTCTTCCGCGACGCGCGCGCCGGCTTCCAGGTTTCCTATGTCTTGCCGCGACAACTTGCCGTAATCGGGGAATAAAGAGACGCTGAAGTATACGCCTTTGCCGGTCCGGTAGGCGTACCCTTTGTCGAGCAGCACGCGTATCTGCGCAATGATTTCGGGAATGCTGTCCGAGGCGCGGACGTACCGGTCAACCGACGTGACGCCGAGGCGTTTCATGTCTTCGTGATACGCGCGCTCGAGTTCGCGCGCGAATTTTTTCACCGGTACGCGGCGTTCCCGGGCGCGCTGTATGATTTTATCGTCGACGTCGGTGATGTTTTGGAGGTAGGTGAGCGAGTGCCCCCGTGCGCGCAGGTACCGCGCCATCGCGTCGAACGCGACGTACGTACGGGCGTGCCCGATGTGCGGGAGGTCATAGACCGTCGGTCCGCAGACGAAAAGCCGCAACCTGCCATCCGGCAGGTTTTCCTTTTCTCCCGATAGCGTGTTGTAAAGTGTCATACCGTTACGGGCTCCAGTTTAAAATCACGTTGGTTACCTGCGGCGTTTGCGATTGCTGCAAATTGCTTTGCAGGCGGACTTTGTAGCGGAGATAGCGGTTGTCCGCGGTGATGTTCTTGTCGGCGCAGATGGGGATGTTTGGTCCCGCACCCGGGTTGGCGGTGCCGACCGTCGGGCATGCCGCGCCGTACCAGTTGCTCGAGCTTCCGCCCGGCCCTTCGTAATTCCACGGTCCGCTGGTGCTCGTCGCGACGGCGACTTGGAAGTCAACCGATGTTCCTGAGGGCTGGGAACCCTGCCAGGTGACGCTCACGAGCGTCGCGCCTCCTTGACTCTGCGTGTCGATAATCGACGATTCCAGGTATCCCACAATAACGCCCGGTTTCCAGCTCGTTTCGACTTCGTAGTTGCTTGAGTTGCAACTCGAGTTGTTCGCGCAGTTGAAGCTGATCCAGCCGTCTACATCGTTCCAGGCGTAACCGTGGAAAACGCCGTTCGCGTCTATGGTGACCCTGAAATTCGAGGAAGCGCAGGTGCTCGAGGCGTCTTCCGTCGGCGAACCGTCGCAGTTCCCGTCGCCGCACCAGAAATGTATCCAGCCGATCGTATCATTCCATGCGCACCCCGACAGACTGCCGCCGCCGTCGGCGTTCGTGACCGCAAAATTGCTCGTGGCGCAGATGTCCCCCTTCGGCGTCGAGTTGCAGTTCAGTGCGATGTCCCCGACGGAAGAGCTGGCGTATCCCCACAGGGTCGAAGTCCCGACACCGACAGTGTTCGTGCCGTAGAAATCCCACCAGCCGGCGACGTCATCCCACGCGAAGTGGTTCGTGGGGTCTATGTTGGTATCGGCGTTCCCGGAGGGAACGACGAAAGCGAGCGAGCCGGCGATGACGAGGAGACCGATGATGATAAGCGCTCGTTTCGACGTCATATTTCAGTTTATTATATCATGTTTTGAACCGAGCGCTTATCTGCGGTATGATGAGGAGGATGAGTCGTTTCTACAGCGGACGGAGAACAAAAAACATATTCAATCCCGCGTCTTCGGAACCGTTCAGGTTGAGCAGGAGCAAGATAGACTTGTTCTTGAATTGCCCGCGGTGTTTTTATCTCGACCGGCGCATGGGCGTGGACCGTCCGCCGGGATTTCCCCTGACCCTGAACGTCGCCGTCGACAAGCTTTTGAAGCGGGAGTTTGACGCGCACCGCGCGAAGGGGACGGCGCATCCCTTGATGGAGGCATACGGCATCGATGCCAAGCCGTTTGACCACCCGGCCATCGATACGTGGCGGGATAACTTTACGGGCGTCGAATACCTTCACCAGCCCACCAATCTCCTGCTTGCCGGTGCGGTTGATGATGTGTGGGTGAATCCGCACGGAGACCTCATTGTCGTGGATTACAAAGCGACCGCGAAAGACGGCGATGTCGGCATCGACGCCGACTGGCAAATCGGTTACAAGCGGCAGATGGAATTTTATCAGTGGCTTCTGCGGCGGAACGGCTTCAGCGTTTCCGACCGGGGATATTTCGTGTACGCGAACGGCGAGACGGACAAGGAAGCGTTCGACGGGAAACTCGAGTTCAACGTGAAGGTCATCCCGTACGACGGGAACGACGCATGGGTCAAACAAGCGGTGTTCGATGCGCGGAAGTGCTTGGAGGGGAATACGCCGCCTCCGTCGGCCGAAGCGTGCGATTATTGCACGTACCACCGTGCACTTTGTGACCTAGACCTATGATACGAAGCGCGGCACATCTCACCCCGCTCCACCGTGCGGAGCTGCGACCGGCGCGTGACGGGTATGGCGAGGGACTGGTTCAGGCGGGAAGAATCCACGATAATGTGGTGGTGCTGACCGCCGACCTGAAAGAATCGACGCGGTGCGAGAAATTCGCCGAGACGTTCCCGGAACGTTTTGTGGAAGTCGGCGTCGCGGAGCAGAATATGGCGGGCATCGCCGCGGGGTTGGGCATTTCCGGGAAGATTCCGTTCATCTCGTCTTATGCGACGTTTTCACCGGGGCGGAACTGGGAACAAATCCGGACGACGGTGTGCTACAACGATTCGAATGTCAAAATCGCCGGACATCACGCGGGACTTTCCACGGGGCCCGACGGCGGGACGCATCAGGCACTTGAAGACATCGCGCTCACGCGCGCCCTGCCGAATATGACCGTCATCGTGCCGTGCGATGCGGAGGAAGCGCGCAAGGCGACCTTGGCCGCATGCGATATCTGGGGACCGGTGTATCTCCGATTGACGCGCCCAAACACATTCGTCATCACGACCGCGGACACGCCGTTTACGCCCGGCAAGGCGGAATGTTTCTTCCAGTCGCGGAATCCCCGCGTCGCCCTCTTCGCGTGTGGCAGAGTTGTCTACGACGCGCTCGTGGCGGCGGAAGACCTCGAACGCGCCGGCATCGGTTCCCTTGTGTACAACGTGCACACCGTAAAGCCGCTCGATGAGAAGGCCATCGTTGCCGCAGCGAAGCAGGTTGGTGCGGTGGTGACGGTTGAAGAACACAGTATTATCGGGGGACTCGGCGGGGCAGTCTCCGAACTGCTTGCGGAAACATGCCCGGTTCCCCTCGAGCGCGTGGGGACGCGCGATGTATTCGGAGAATCGGGAGAGCCCGAGGAACTTCTGAAAAAATACGGCGTCGATGTCCGTAGTATTAAAAGAGCGGTGAAGAACGTGTTACAGAGAGCGTGATATGTCTTACGATGTCGTAACCATAGGTACTGCCACGCGCGATGTGTTCTTGCGCACGGACGGCGTGAAGCGCCTCACGGACCCGAAGCACCTGAAGACGCTCGGTTTTGTCACCGGCGAAGCAGAATGTTTCGCGCTCGGAGCGAAGCTGGAAATTGAGACGTTTGTGGAAACGGTCGGCGGCGGGGCGGTCAATGCCGCCGTGAGTTTCGCGCGGCAGGGATTCCGCACCGGCGCGATTGTCAAAATTGGCGACGACGTGAACGGGAAAGAAGTCGTGAAGCGCCTGAAGGAAGAGGGCGTGTACGCACTCCCCGCCGTGGACCGGGAACGCGCGACGGGGTACTCAACCGTCATTCTCACGCCCGGAGGAGAGCGGACGGTTCTCGTCCACCGCGGCGCGAGCGAATATCTGACGGCTCGCGACCTGCGGCTCCCGACGCTCCGCGCGCGGTGGGCATACATCGCTCCGAGCAACATTCCGTTCACGGTTATATCCGAGGCCGTGACGACGCTCAAGCGGCGCGGGGCGAGGGTGGCGCTGAATCCTTCCCGTTTTTATCTTGAGCTCGGCGCGCAGAAGTTAAAGCCGCTTTTCGACCAATGCGACGTGGTGAGCATGAACCAGGAAGAGGCGTCGTACCTCACGGGAGTGGACTACAGCAAGGAACACGCCTTGTTCCGCAAACTCGATAAGCTCATCTCGGGCGTCGCTGTCATGACGCGGGGGAAAGACGGTGCCGTGCTTTCGGACGGGAGCTATCTGTACCGCGCGGGTATTTACCCCAACCGTAGCGTCGTTGACCGGACGGGAGCGGGCGACGCATTCGGCGCAGGACTCGTCGCGGGGCTTATGGAAAAAAATGACCTTGGGTACGCTCTGAAACTCGCTTCGGCGAATGCGGCGTCCGTCGTGGAGTCAATCGGCGCGACGGAATCGGCGCTCCGGAAGGGAGCGTTGCGGAAAGAGCGGTTCCGCTATCTCGATTTGGATATAGAGCCGCTCGTGTAACTTTTCAAATATGAACGGTTTGGAAATTATCGCGCGAATTCTGCACACAGACGAGGATGATCTCCGCACGCTCGACGAGCGCTTGAGTGTGGTTTCCGGCAAGCGGGGAGTGCTCGACGCGCTCGCCACCGAGAATGAGACGCGCCTTGAGGCGGCCCTCCGAACATTCGGGCTCACGCGGACCGCGCTCGCGGGAGATGTGTATCGCGCGCTTTTGTCGAAAGTTAATGCCGACGACCGGCACCTCGCGACGTTGTGGGGAAACCCGAATGTCTCTCGGCGCGAGGACGCCGAGCGTGTCGTCCTTGATATACGGAAGCGAGTCGATATGCCGCGGGGGTTTTTCCTGAAACCGGAGCGAGCGGCGGACCTGCTCCGCAAGGCGCCGCCGGAACGCGTGATGGCGTACGCGAAAGCTTCGTCCGTGGACGAACTTCTGAAGCAAGAGGATTTGTTCGAGCTGTACTGTACACTTCGTTTCATCGAGAGCCGCGAGTGGATGAACACGAAATTCCTGCCGCTCTATCAGGAACTCACGCCCGACGATTTCGAAGAGCGTGACGTTTCGGTGCGGGTACTCGACACGAAGTGGAACGAGGAATCCCGGCGTTTCGTGCAGGCGAAGTGGCACAACATTTCGCACCTCAAGGAACTCGGTGTCATTTTCGTCATTCCGATTATGCTCGGCATATCGGGAGAATTATTGCGCATGGTCGCGCTCACTCTCCATTACCTGAACGAAATTCCGTTTTACGCGAGCTTATTCAAAGCGCGCGCTTCCGCCTCGGAACGTTTCTCGCAGGACCTCATCTCGCTCCTCCGGGGCGACGTGCCCGACAAACAGTTCGAGCTGGGAGAGCAGTCGCTCTGGCTCGTCGTCCAGCGGTATCTCGCGAAAGACGACCCGTACGACTGGCGGCTTTTCGTTCCGCGCGTGAATCCCGAGGCCTATCACTGGCTCCGTGCCGAAAAGCTCCTTGCGTCATTCGACAGCACCGACATTGCTTTCTGGCAAAATCTGGGGTGGGTCGGCAATTATTTCAAAGACGAGACGGGGAGCGAGCTCTTGGTGAGTTTCGACCTCGTGGATGCGGTGATGAGTTTGGTTATGGAGAAGCAGCTCGTGAAATATCTCTATCACCAGCAGGAAGCGCTCTGGAACCAGATGTTTATTTCGTATTTCGGCATCGAAGAGCTCGAGCGGCGCATGAAAGAGCATCTCCTCCGGGGATATTTCGAAATCTGACTCCTGCGAGAGGCGTCTCTATTTCCGGCACCCTGCATGTCGGGGGGACCAACCGTAAGCCAGTTCTTTCGTGCAGTAATTAACATTTCTCTCGTTTCCCGTTACACTGTAGGTAATGGGACTCCTTGATACCATACGCCGCGCGGAGCGGGAACATAAGGCGGTCGGGCATTTCAATATTGCGAATTCCGATATGCTGAAGGCAATTGCAGCCGCCGCCGCGCGGTGCGGCGCACCGAGCATCATCGGCACATCGGAGGGAGAGCGGGAGCACATCGGCTTGCCGCAGGCGGTCGCGCTCGTGAAAACCTATTCCCTGTTTCTGAACGCTGACCACACAAGGAGCGTGGAGAACGTCCGCGCCGCGGCGGAAGCGGGCTACGATATGATTATTTTCGATGCGGCAGGGAAGCCGCTCGAAGAAAACATCCGCCTGACGAAGGAAGCGGTTGCGGTCGCGAAGCAGATAAAGCCCGATGTTGTGATGGAGGGGGAGCTCGGATACATCGGTACGTCATCGGAACTTGTTGACGCGATTCCCGAAGGGGCAATCGTCGATGAGCGGTATATGCCAACCCCTGAAGATGCGCGGCGGTTCGTCGAAGAAACAGGCGTCGACGCGCTCGCGCCAGCGGTGGGGAATATACACGGCATTATCAAGGGAATCGGTAACCCCAAACTCGCCATCGGGCGCATTGAAACGTTGCACGCGGCGGTTCCCGTACCCTTGGTGCTTCACGGAGGCAGCGGCATCGCGGACGACGATGTGCGGGCGGCGGTCGCGGCGGGCATGAGCGTCGTGCATATCTCGAGCGACTTGCGGCTCGCTTGGCGGAGCGGGCTTGAGGCGGCTTTCCGGGAGAACAAAGAGGAACTCGCGCCGTACAAATTGATGCGGGGAGTGCTTGCGGCGCTCGAGGAACTCATCGAAAAAAAACTCGGACTTTTTGGATGGGTAGTACCTTGATTCAGAACTCAAAACGCAGGAGTCGTATCTACGGCGCAACGGCGTTGGCGCTCCTTTTTGTTTTTTCCGCTGTTCCTGTTTTCGCTCAGGGCGTCGCATCGAGTACGGCGGATGCGACTGCAAGTCCGACGGCGGTCGATGCTTCGTCGACTCCGGCGACCATCGCGGAGCAGCGCCAGCAGCTCGAACAGCAACTTGCCGACCTCGAGCAGCAAATGGCGGAGCAGCAGAAAGTCATTGACCAGTATCAGAGCCAGGGGAAGACGCTCAAGAACGAGATAGCGCAGGTCAATGCGCAGATTAGCCAGCTCAATCTGCAAATCAAAGCGGTACAGCTCTCGCTCCAGAAAGTTGACGACGAGATCTACCAAACCCAACTTTCAATCAACCAGACGCAGAACGAGATAGACCAGCAGAAGCAGGCGCTCGCGGCGGCGGTGGAGCAGATATACGAATCGGATCGGACAAGTTTGCTTACCATTCTCCTGCAAAACAAGAGGCTTTCCGATTTCTTCGGGGCGCTCAACAACATCACGTTCCTACAGGCGAGTGTCCAGCAGTCGCTTGCCGATATCACGAAGCTGCGCGAGCAGCTCCTGACCCAACAGGACCAACTGAATACGGAGCGCGGGGACGTCGTGAATTTGCAGACGATTCAGCAAAACCGCAAATCGGTACTCGCGAGCACGGTGTCCGGCAAGCAAACGCTCCTTGCCGAGACGCGGGGGCAGGAATCGAAGTACCAGGCGCTCCTCGCGAAGACGCAGGAGACGGCGACGCAAATCCGGAGCAGAATCTTCCAGCTTATCGGCGGCGGGCAGATGTCGTTCGCGGATGCGTATCAACTTGCAAAATTGGCATCGGGTGCGACCGGTGTGCGCGCCGCATTTATCCTCGCGATCCTCGACCGAGAGTCGCTTTTGGGGAAAAACGTTGGTCAGTGTACGTATCAGACCGCGATGAACCCGAAGCGGGACACCCCGGTTTTCCTCGCCATTCTCTCGACGCTGCATATCGACCCGAACTCTGAAGTCGCGAAGGTTTCGTGCCCCAATGCGCATGGCACGTACGGCGGCGCGATGGGTCCGGCGCAGTTCATTCCGTCAACGTGGGCACTCTACGGCGGGTATAGCGGCAAGAGCGGCCAATGGGTGTACAGTCCCGCAGACGACGATATTGGGGTGATTACCGGCAACAAGCCGTCGAATCCGTGGACGAACTCCGACGCTTTCGCCGCGACGGCGCTTTTTCTCCGGGACCTCTATAACTCCGCGAGTTGTGTCAACTACGGCACGCAGTACAGCTATTTGCTCCCGAAGCAGGAGCTGCAGGAGCGGTGCGCCGCGGCGATGTACTACGCCGGCTCAAGCTGGTGGACGTACCGTTTCTGGTATGGCGACGCAGTGGTGCAGCAAGCCGACAAATTCGAAAGCGATATCGCGGTTTTGGAGAAAAGCGGAGACTGAGTCGCTACGCTCTTTGAGCATGGCAGCCCC
>CAZAZV010000001.1:0-41779 GCA_964489845.1 uncultured Candidatus Saccharibacteria bacterium | reverse complement strand
TCGGCTTCGCTCGGGACGCTGCATTTTCTTCCAAATCGCTACGCTCTTTGAGAAAGGTAGCCCCTCGGCTTCGCTCGGGACGCTGCATTTTCTTCCAAATCGCTACGCTCTTTGAGAAAATGCGCGGACGACGAGGTCCAGGTCCCCGTTCATGATCCGGTCGAGCTGCTGCCATTTTTTCCCGATGCGGTGGTCGGTGATGCGGTTTTGCGGGAAATTATACGTCCGTATTTTTTCGGCTCGTTCACCGCTCCCGATTTGTTCCTTGCGTGTCGAGCCGATTTCCGCCTGACGCTCCGCTTCGCGCATTTCGTACAGTTTCGCGCGGAGCATTTCCATTGCCCGCTCGCGGTTGCGCGCCTGCGAGCGCTCCGCTTGCGATGAGACGACGATTCCCGTCGGCTTGTGCACGAGGCGGACGGAGGTTTCAACTTTGTTCGCGTTCTGCCCGCCGGGACCCGACGAGCGGGCGAATGTCATTTCCACATCCGACGGATTGAGCTGCAGTTCTTCCTGGGGGACAATCGGCAAGACGGCGATGGAAGCGGTCGAGGTGTGAATCCTGCCGCTCGCCTCCGTTTTGGGAACCCGCTGTACCCGGTGGACGCCCGACTCGAAGCGGAGCGCGTCGTACACGCCCTGCCCCCTCACCTCCGCGATGAAGGTTTTGTAGCCACCCTCCTCGCTCAAAGAGGCATCCCGTTTTTCGAATACCCAGCCCTTGGAAGCGGCGTATTTCTCGTACATGCGGACGAGGTCCGCCGCAAAGAGCGCAGCTTCTTCGCCGCCCGTGCCGGCACGGACCTCCAGCACGATTTTATTGATAGGTGAGGACATGCCTTAGTCGCCGGATTCGTCTTCTTCCGCCGAAGTTTCCTTCGCGGTCTCCGCTGTGGCGGTCGCTTCCGTTTCCGTCGCCGGGGCTTCTGCTTTTTCTTCAGCCCGCTTCGCTTCGGTCGTCACGATGACAAGGTCAGGTTCTGCGTCGATATCGATGTGTTTCGGAAGCTTGAGGTCCTTCAGGGTAATGACGTCGCCTTCGTTTTGCAGCAACGATACGTCGACGGTTATCTCGTGCGGCATATCCTGGGGGAACGCCTCAACCACGAGCTCGTCGACGACGTGGACTACGATGCAATCCTTCTTCTCAATGGGGGCCGTGCCGATGAATACGAGCGGGACTGTCGCGTGCGATTTCACGTCTTTGCGGACCTGGTACAGGTCGATGTGGAGCGGACGCTTCGTGATAGTGTCCGTTTGCACGTCGTAGATGAAGACGGAGACTGGTTCTTTCTCTCCCTCTATCGCAATGTCGACGACGGTGTTCGTGCCGGCTTCCTTGAATGCGCGACTGAATTCCTTCTCCGGGACGGAGAGGTGCTGATTCTTCGTTTTCGGTCCGAAGAGCTCGGCGGGGATGAGTCCGTTCTTGCGGAGCTGCCTCACCTTTTTACCGAGCAGGTCCCGTTTTTGGGCTGTGAGCGTGATGGACATATTTCAAGCGCAAAATGTAAAGCGCAAAATGAAACGTTAACTCTTCTTTGCCCTTTTAGTTACCCGACCCTTCTTTATCGGCTTTGCTTTCGCCTTCGCCTGCCGCGTCTTGAACTTCTCCGCCCGCCCGGCGGTGTCGATGAGCTGTTTCTTGCCGGTGTAGAACGGGTGGCAGTTGCCGCACACTTCGATTTCCATCTTTTCCTTCGTGGCGCCGACGGTCAGCACGTTCCCGCACGCGCAGGTGATCGTCGCCTGCTCGTAGTATTTCGGATGTATCTTGTCTTTCATACCCAAGTATATTAACTTCGACTTTCCTCTCGGAAAACTTTTGAAGTCAGTTTAAAGCTTTGCGTTTCTAACCTTTATATGGCGTGTTTTCCCAGTCCCAGCTTCAGCTGGTCGAAGTTGTATTACTGGGTATAACGGGTTCATTGTGGCATTTACGGGCTCGGTGGTCAAGTTTTTTGAAGTAGACCGTGGGGTTGTTTTGCGGTACACTAGAGGTATGTGGTGTCCCGCCCCGGCGGGATGCCGTGTTGATTGACGGCCATGAAAGAGAAACCCAAGAAAACTTCGGACAACCACTACACCGCCGAGGATATTTACATATTGGAAGGGCTTGAGCCGGTCAGAAAACGGCCGGGGATGTATATCGGCACGACGGGTACGGAGGGGTTGCACCACCTCGTGTGGGAAGTCATCGACAACAGCATCGATGAAGCGATGGCTGGATACGCCAAGACGATTTCCGTCACGCTCCTGCCGGACGATTGGGTACGCGTCACGGATGACGGGCGCGGTATCCCGGTCGAGAAGCACAAGCAGAGCGGCAAGTCGGCTTTGGAAACCGTCATGACGACGCTCCACGCCGGCGGCAAATTCGGCGGCGAGTCGTACAAGGTTGCCGGCGGCCTCCACGGCGTCGGCGTGTCGGTGGTGAACGCGCTGTCGACGGAGCTGCGCATCGAAGTGTGCCGTGACGGCAATCGATACGCACAAGAGTACAAGCGCGGCGTTCCCGTCGCCGCCGTGAAGAAGGTGGGCGCCTGCGGGCACACCGGTACCTCGGTGACGTTCACGCCCGACAATACGATTTTTTCCTCGACGACTTTCGACTACAAGAAAATCGTGAATCACCTGCGTCAGCAGGCGTACCTCACGAAAGGAGTGCACATCGACGTGCGCGACGAGCGCGCCGAGACGCCGGTTTCGTACGGTTTCTACTTCGAAGGCGGCCTTGCGTCGTACCTCGAATATCTCGCTCAAGACGCGACGAAGCTGCAGGACACGCTGTTCTACGTACACGGGGAGCACCAGGAGACGGGTGTCGAAGTGGAAGTCGCGTTCGTGTATACGGATGACGTCGAGAGCCAAGAGATGGCATTCGCGAACAACATTTACACTCCCGACGGCGGCACGCACCTCACCGGTTTCCGCTCGGCGATTACGCGGACGCTGAACGACTACGCGCGGAAGGCGGAATTCGTGAAGGACAAGGACGAGAACTTGAGCGGCGATGACGTGCGGGAAGGGCTTGTCGCCGCCGTTTCAGTGAAGCTGCGCGAGCCGCAGTTCGAGGGGCAAACCAAGGCGCGTCTGGGGAATCCGGAAGCGCGGCGGGCGGTGGAAACGGTGGTGAACGAGGCGCTCATGGAGTATCTCGAGGCGCACGCACAGGATGCGCGGCGTATTATCGAAAAAAACCTGCTTGCGGCAAAGGCGCGGCGGGCGGCAAAGGCGGCGAAGGAAACCGTTTTGCGGAAAGGTGCGCTTGAGGGATTGTCCTTGCCGGGCAAACTTGCCGATTGCGTGTCGCGCAAGGCGGAAGAATCCGAACTGTTTATCGTGGAGGGCGACAGCGCCGGCGGGAGCGCGAAGAGCGGACGCGACCGGCGGACGCAGGCGATCCTGCCCCTGCGAGGGAAAATTTTGAACATCGAGAAATCGCGCATCGACCGGATGCTGAAGAACAACGAAATCAAATCGCTTATCATCGCGCTCGGCACGGCGATCGCCGAGAACTTTGACGTTTCGAAGCTCCGGTACCACAAGGTGATTATCATGACCGATGCCGACACCGACGGCGCGCACATCCGGACGCTGCTCCTCACGCTCTTTTTCCGCTACTTCCTCCCCGTTATCGAGAGCGGACACTTGTACATCGCCCAGCCGCCGCTGTACCGCGTGCAGAAGGGGAAGCAATTCGAGTACGCGTACACCGACGACGAGCGCGATAAGCTTGTGAAAACGTTCGGTGAGGATGCGAGTATCCAGCGGTACAAGGGTCTCGGCGAGATGAATCCGGAGCAGCTGTGGGAAACGACGATGGATCCGGCACATCGCTTGTTGAAGCGCGTCGCAATCGAGGATGCCGAAGCGGCCGACACGCTCTTCGACACGTTGATGGGTGATGAAGTTGAGCCGCGGAAGCGCTTTATCCAAGCGCACGCGAAATCGGTGCAAAATCTTGACGTGTAGCGGTTTCTATAGTACCGTTTGATGGCTTTTATGGAAAAGATACGGCAATTCCTAAAGGAAGCGTACGCGGAACTGAAGCGAGTGAGCTGGCCTTCGCGTCAGGAGACATTTCGCTACACGATGTTCATCGTCGTGTTTTCCGTCAGTCTCGCGTTTTTCCTCGGGTTTTTGGACTACGTCTTTACCGGGCTCTTGAAACAGGTCGTGGGAGGATAACGCGATGCGTCTATGCCAGGAAGAAACAACATCCTTGAAGCGGGAGAAGAAGAGAAACAGGAGCGGCACTGGTACGCCGTGCACACGTATGTCGGGTACGAGGACGCCGTCGCGCGCTATCTAGCGCAACGCGTCGAGTCGCTTGACATGGGTGACAAGATTTTCAACGTCATCGTTCCGAAAGAGGTGCGGGCGAAAATCAGGAGCGGGAAGCGCAAGGTAGTCGAAGAAAAAATCTACCCCGGCTACGTGCTCGTCGACATGGTGCTCGACCAGGATTCATGGTACGTCGTGCGGAACACGCCGCGAGTGACCGGTTTCGTGGGCGCGGACCCGACGCACCCGACGCCCTTGTCGCGCGAGGAAGTCGATGACATTATGATGCGGACGAAAGACCGCGAGCCGACGCACAAGATTGACCTGAAGGTGAACGAGTCGGTGCGCATTATCGACGGGCCGTTCAAAGATTATGACGGGAAGGTGAGCGGCATCGACGAGGCGCGGGGAAGGGTGAAGGTTGCGGTTCCGATTTTCGGACGCGACACGACGGTCGAACTGGATACGTTGCAGGTAGAGAAGATTTAAAATCCATGGCGAAAAAAATAAAAACAATTTTGAAGCTTCAAATTCCCGCGGGAGCCGCGAACCCGGCACCGCCGGTCGGTCCGGCCTTGGGCCAGCACGGCGCGAACCTCGGCGAGTTTTGCAGCAAGTTCAACGAGGCGACGAAGGAAATGGGGGGAGACATCGTGCCGGTGGAAATCACTGTGTACGAGGACCGGAGCTTTGACTTCGTGCTTAAGTCGCCGCCGGCGGCATACCTCCTGAAGAAGGCGGCGGGTATCGAAAAGGGTTCTTCCAATCCGTCGACGAAGCAGGTGGGGAACGTGACGCGTGCTGACGTCCGCGCGATCGCGGAGCGGAAGCTGCAGGACCTGAACGCTCACGACATCGACGCCGCAATGCGGATTATCGAGGGAACCGCGAAGAATATGGGCATCAGGGTCGAATAACCCCGATGCCGCTCTCGTGAACGAGTTCCGGGTTGCTTTTTGGCAACCCGAAATTTATTCTATGGGTATGACTCCGAAGATCGGCCTCGAGATGCACATTGAACTCGCGACGGAGACGAAGATGTTCTGCGGGTGTCGCAACGATTCTCATGAGAAGCATCCGAACGTGAACGTATGCCCGATTTGCCTCGGGCATCCGGGGACGCTCCCCGTGCCGAACAAGCAGGCGATCGAGTCCGTCATGCGCCTCGGACTCGCGCTTGGCGGGCACGTCGCGGAACATTCCCATTTCGACCGGAAGAGCTATTTCTACCCCGACTTGCCGAAGGGGTACCAGATTTCCCAATCGAGCGAACCTCTTGTCGTGGGCGGCGAACTTCAGGGTGTCCGCATTCATCACATTCACCTAGAAGAAGATGCGGGGAAACTTGTTCACGATGGCGGGAAGAGTTTGGTTGATTTCAACCGCGCCGGAGTTCCCTTGGCGGAACTCGTGACCGAGCCGGACATCGCGAGCGCGGCGCAGGCGGCATCGTTCGCGCGCGAGTTGCAACAAATCGTGCGGTATCTCAAGATCGGCAACGCCGATATGGAGCAAGGAGAACTCCGCGTGGAAGTGAACATCAGCGTCGGTGGAGGGAACAAGGTTGAAGTGAAGAACATCAACTCGTTCCGGGCAGTCGAGGGCGCGGCGGCGTACGAGACGGAGCGGCAATCGAAGTTTGCGGAAGCGGGAAAGGTTGTTTCTCAAGAAACGCGCGGCTGGGACGCCGCGAAGCAGGAAACGTACCCGCAGCGGAGTAAGGAATCGGCACACGACTATCGCTATTTCCCGGACCCTGATGTGCCGCCGTTCGTGCCGGGAGCATTGTTCGATATCGAAGCGCTCCGCGCCGATTTGCCGGAACTGCCTCGCGCGAAGCGGGAGCGGTTCGAGAAAGAGTACGAGCTTGCCGCGGAGGCGGCGGCGCTCGTTACGCAGGACGTCGCGGAAGCCGATTTTTACGAGGACGCCGTGTCGGAGCTGAAGGCAATCGACGGGAGATTTTCTCCGGTTACGCTCTACCACTATTTCATCAGCGATTTGCGCGGATTTCTGGAAGCGCGGAGTTCGTCGGTCCGAGATATGCGGATTACTCCCGCATCATTCGCGGCGCTCGTCGCGAAGGTTGAGGAGAGAGTGTTCACGAGCCGCATTGCGAAAGACGTGTTGGTGAAAATGCTTGAGACGGGCGATGACCCGGGAGCGATCGCCGAGCGGGAGGGAATCGCGGTCGTCGGGGAAGCGGGGCTTGCAGCAGTCGCACAGAAAGTCATTGCGGAAAACAGCTCGGCAGTCTCCGATTACCGGAAAGGCAAAACAACGGCATTGCAGTTTCTTGTCGGACAGGTGATGGCGAAAACGCGCGGTCAGGCGGAGCCCGATGCCGCCCGGAAAGTACTTGAAGAACTGTTGAGGTAGAGATTGTGGACGTTAAACAACCTTTCTATTTGGTAAGTTTGTTCCATGTATAAAGCCCAGACAGGTCCTGGGTATATGGCTCCTGGGCTACGCCTGTTATGTGAACTAAAAAGGAGTGTGGAAAACATCCACACTCCATGGGCATCAGGTGTCGGATCCGCAAGAACAGTCCTGCCCGCAACTCCCGTCGCTGGGGCAATCCCCCATGTTGCTGTTGCAGCCATCGCCGTGGCAGACACCGTACGCGTCTCCTGAGCCAAGCGCGATGCTTTTCGGCAAGACCGCTTGGCGGACCACCGGGACGATATGAGCGCGAGCGTTCCCAATACCCGTTCGAGAATCGCAGATCTCAATCATTGCCCGTTCCTCCTCATGTTTTGATTTCAAGGGCTATGCAAGAGTTGACTCTGCGTAATATCAAACGCCGTTGAACTCTTGCTGTCAAGTGTTTAGAATAACCACCAAGCACATGAAAACCGGATTCGAAGAAACGGGGCGGAGGGTAGACCAGCTAAAGAGCGAGGGATATTTTAACAACTGGGTAACATATGATTTACCTCTCATTCGTTTCCGTGTCTGGCCAGGGTTCGCCATCACCAAGGCATGGATACAAGAGCGTGTTTCTTGCTACCGGAAAAATGCACGGCTTTTGGGAGTGAAGCCCCCTCTGGCGACATTTTATGTGTACCCTTCCGTGCAAGCGGGGCAGAGCATTGGTATAACCCCGACGGTATGCTTCGCATCAAAGTGGGAGATTCACGGGCACATCAACCAGTCACCTGGGCACGAGCTCACTCATATTCTTTTGGGAGAACTTGTTAACCCGCGTTTCCTGCGCGCTCACGGATTCTTTGACGAGGGTATCTGTGTCTACCTTGACGGCACAGGTACGGACAGGAGAAAGCATGCCCGCTCGTTCGAGATTCCAAATATAACCCACCAACTTTTGTGGGAGACATGGAGTGAGACACTCCCGTCGCAGTATTATCCGCTCGCCGGAAGCTTTATCCAATACCTTGTGGAAGCGCATGGGTCGAAATCTATCGGAGCCATCCTTGAAACATTGCAAGGTACAGGGGACATAAACCTTGCTTTTCACCACGTTCTCAACGTTGCCCTAGAGGACATTGAGACGAAATGGCTCATTTGGTTGAAATCCTGACAGTAAGTAAAAGCGCGAGATATAATCTCGCGCTCTTGCGCACTCACACCCCGCTCATCGCGGCAATCCTTTTTACTAGAATCGGTACGAAGCCGCGCGTGAATTCGCAGTAAGAACCGTCTCTCGAGAAGAAGTTCCCGCCAGCCCTAACCGCTTTGACGGCACATCCTCCTGCGCATGTATAGCGCGCGAAGCATTCTCTACAGCGTGCAAGGTTGTCGGCATAACGGTTTCTGAATGAGATAACTTTCTCCACATCGACTTCGAACCGCCGCTTTTCTGGAAGCCATTTGCCGAGACGGAATGTCGGCATGTCCTTATCGTTACCATCAACGACCTCAAGACAACCCGTCAGAAGCCCGTCATGGGTTACCACAAGAGATCCTCCACTCGCTGCGCCACAAAAATAGCGGAGGCCGCGCGTAAACTGGTGCAAGTGACTATTGAAGACCTTGATCCCCAATCGTTCACATGCATCGATTGCTTCCACAAACTTATCGAGGAGGACCATTTGATTTTCTCTGTGCGGTTTATCGTCCTCGTACGACCTGCCGAATGGGAACAGCGGCTCGAGGTGTATTTTCTTCACACCAAGGGACGCAAAATACTCGATGACTTTGATAATGTCGTCCCGTACAGCGTATGTTACTCGAATCGTGAAAGGATAAGAGTGAGCAACGAGGAGTCGCACGGTACTCTCAACAACGGCACTGGATATTTCGAGATGTTGTACGAGCGGTCGATTTCGATTTTGTATTTCTGGCGGACCATCCATTGAGATGGAGATATTGAATTTTCTCCCCATCATCCATTCCATCGGCACTTCCCTGAAGAACCCCATTTTCCCGAGATTTTCGTATGTACTTGTTCCTGGGCTAGGCTGCTCAGGTACACGGGTAATGATTCCTGAAAATGGTGAATACAGTTTGAAGCCCCTTAAAGTCAGCCCCTATTTTCTGCTTTGAAGACGATGGGAACGCGTCCGCCCACGGGACGAAGTAGTAAACAACCCCAAAGTCGTGCACGAGGGCAGCTGCCATTTCGGTAAAAAGTCCGAAGTCGTATACCAAGACGGACTTATCTTTCAATGAATGTTTCATTTGCATTTAGATTGAGATTGTGGTATTGGTAGAGGGATGGAAAGTGATGATGGTCGCTGGTTTGGCTGGTTCATAGTTGGAATTGTTATTTTTGGTGTTTTCATATTACCGATTTTCCAAAGACCGTTCTGGATGGATTACCAGGATGCGGTGATAGAAAACTTCAAGGGACTTACACTTATTTTGGGAACGGGGGTTATCGTTTGGCTCTTGCTTCCGAAGAAAGACAAGCTCCCGGAGTAGGTCATTTGAGTATCAGATTCTGCAAAGTAGTCCGGCCCTTTTTGGTCTGGTAAGTTTCAAGCTCCTTCTGCGTTATTCCTTTTATGAAGTAAGAAGAGAGCTTTGTCCCCGCATTCGCGATAAGCGATCTCACCATCTCGTCGGCGTCTTGCGCGCTCATTCCTCTGTCAACGAATATGCCGACCAGCACACGAAACAGGTTCTTGTTGTATGTTTCAATGAGCTGCGTCGCCTTTTCGGTATCTCCTGAAACGATATAATCTTTTACCTTTTTAAGGATAGTCGGCCGCTCGGTGTAAACAAGGTTGTTCACTCCACGCTGGCTCGGCGTTGATTTCGGCGTTGATACGCCCGCGAACCGGAGCAGCACCTCTCCCAGCGTTTTCTTCCCTGTCGCAACCTGCTGCGCATAGCCAAGCGGGGAAATAAGGTTTGATGCCATATTTATGGCAAATGACTCCGCAGAACCAACGGGGTCTGCTTTCAGTTCTGTCAAGGTGGGAATCTGGAGATACCCCTATGCCATGTCGATAGGAACACTCAAAAGCGTTGAGGCACTCGGAATTGACGAGGAGTGCGTGAATAGTTTAAAACTGGTGTCCCGTGAGCAGGAATTTACCATTGCCGCGAGAGACATTGACGTCCGTAAGTTTGATTTAGCTACAAAGCGCATACCGCAATCCTCGGTATTCAAGGGAAATCTAAGTTCCGTGCGGTAGTTGAGCATACAAAGCGTTCTTTGTTGCCGGACGGGGTCGTTATACTCAGCTCTTTTACTGTTGACGATGTCTCGTACAAAGAATTGAGCCGGAGGTTTGTTTTGTGCTCTCCTATTGCAAGCATTTCCAAGCTATTGGACTGCGACAAGAATTTGACTTATATCTTGTAGTGTTGTATCGTTGCCCCCAACGTCCATATGGAAAATGAGGATAGAGACGATAGGCGAGACTTGTATGTATTTTTTGGTCCTCCCGGTGCAGGGAAGACATGTCAGGCACACCTTTTAGAGGAACGGATGCGGTTGCACTACATTTCCTTTGGAAGGATAATCCGAGATATTATGGGTGGGCGTAGCAAGTATAGCGACGCCTATTCTTTTGTTGAGGACATTGTAAAAAATGAGAAGGACTTCCCGCCGGGATTCGTAGAGGATATTATCGCAAAGGAAATCAAGAATTTGCCCAACGACGGACACTCTATTCTTATTGATGGTTTCCCGAGACGGATGACCGAAGCCGAGGCACTAGAGAGAATACTTGATTCATGTGATCTTTATTTGAAGGCGTTGGTTCGATTCAATATAAGCCTGGAGATTTTGCAACGGCGGATTGCAAGGAGAAAATACTGCCCGTTATGTGGACGATTCTACAACAAACTGCGTCCGCCGCGGGTTCCGGGGGTGTGCGATGTTGATGGGGAACGCCTAGTCGGGAGATGGGACGATGACGCAAACCAGCAACGCCAACGCTTTGATGAATATTTGGGAGAATCAATCACGGCGTATGAATATCTATCTCAAAAATCAGAACTCTCTTTCGATGTTAATGCGGACCAGGAAGAAAATTTCTTGTTTGCAGAAATTTTGCACAAATTGAGCAATGGAACAAAAACGGCCCATTGCCTTTATGAACGAATAGCAATTGCGGAGCTCCCGACAAAATTTGGTAAATTTAAATTGGTTGGTTACCAAAATAAGATTGATTATACTTACCATTTAGCTCTCATTAAGGGGAATGTGGCATTTAAGCGAAATGTTCCCGTGCGTATCCATTCTTCTTGTATTACGGGCGATATATTCCATTCTTTGAAATGTGATTGCGGTTTACAATTGGATAGCGCGATGCAACTTTTGAGCAGGAAGGGATTCGGGGTGCTTGTATATCTTTTCCAGGAAGGGAGAGGGATAAATATTCTGAACAAAATTAAAGCGTACGGACTTCAACAGAACGGATATGATACAGTTGAGGCAAATGAAATGCTTGGGTTTCCTGCTGAGGTGCGGCAGTATCATGTCGTAAGTGAGATCTTAAAAGACCTACACATTACGAGTATTGATTTGATAACAAATAATCCGGACAAGATGCATAAATTGCAGGGTTCCGGTGTTATCATTGAACAACGCATCCCGCTCGTGTGCCCTGCGAATAAGCACAACGAGCATTACCTCACAACGAAGAGAAACAAGATGGGACATATGTTATAGAGTAAAAGCATGGCTATAGAACGGGAAATAAAATTTGTGGTGGCTTCAGGCACAGGGGAAGAAGTGGTACAGAAAATAGAAGAGAAAAACAGCACTCTTACGATGGATCTGTACGAAAAAACTATGATGTTTGATAACGAGGGTCAATTAATGTCTCGTCGCGACGCACGCTTGCGGGTTAGGCAAATTGGGATGTCGAAGGATGGTGTTAGCGATGTCGAATTTTCGTATAAACGTCGGTTAAGGAGCGATGAACGAGAACAGATTGACGCGCATGTCAAGCAGGAGGAGGAAATAGAAACGGCATTCCGAACCAACGTTCATGAGTTTATCCAAATTCTTGAGTGTATGGGTTATCACATGGTGTCAAGTTATGAGCGGTATCGTAAAACACGCGATTACCTAGGGACGAAGGTTACTGTTGACACGTTTCCTTTTGGCATAATTATCGAGATCGAGGGTGCAGAAGATAGCATCGTGCATGCGTGTAGTGTATTGGGGTTGGAGGTGGAAAACAGTACATTAGAGAGTTGTGATGATGTGTACGATAGATTGTGCCGAGAACGGGGAATCGAGCCCCACAATCACATCTCATTTTCTGATAGTGATATGCCGAAAATCGAGATGTAATGGCTGCTGGCGGAATAGACACGTGCCATAAAAGGTTTAGGGGGATATTTGGTGCAGAAATCGTATCAACCATAGACCACCCCTACACGAGTCCTCATGAGCGAATGCTTTCCGCTCACGTAGCACTTTGTGACCTGAATAAGGAAGGTGGTCGTGTGTTACCAATTCTTTGGGATTGTATTGAGCCGGTAAAGAACGGGAACCTATGTGCTGCGATCGGGCTTGACGTTGGTTTTCTTGCCCCATCTCCCGAATTTACTTTTCTGCGGGAAGGGACGCCGTATTCTCTCCAATCTGTACACGGCATTGACTTTAATATGCTGCAGAATTGCATTACCAATGCGTTTTGTGAGGTCACTGATGTCCCACATAGCTATCGTGAACGAAATGTTGCAGTGTTCCTGAAGAACTTTGGCGCTGTGAGGAATTTATATGAAAGCGCTTTGAGCACGACGCGTGACCCCGCAGATTTTTATAAGGAGATTCTTAAACGTTTTTACAGACTGTTTGAACTTAGTAGTGTTTCTGATTTTGTTGCCTCGATGGCGTCTTTTACGAGAGACGAACGTTTCCGGCAATGGGTAGCGTGGTGCGTGGGCGAAACATTAGGAGTGCCATGCGGCATAGGGGGCATTCTTGGTAATGGGGATATCTTTCAGAGAAGAATGTTCCGAGATGTACATGGTAGGACCCTCAATGTGCGCGCAAAAGACGCAATTCATGGGATTGCGGACGGTACCATATTACCTTCATATGAAGTATTTTTTTGGACATTGGCGCTTGCGGGAATTAAGCACTATGGGAATGACTACGGTTTTTTTGAAAGATTGTCACACATGCCCATGTTTTCCAGGAGCAGTTTTTTGCAAATAACCAAGAGAAACACTGATTTTCAGCGTTTGTTTTCTTTCGAGAAGCCCCGAAGATTTAAATGCGCACGCTGTGAAGGCAGGATTGAGACGCGAAAGGGTCAGCCAGTGAAGGCGCACCGTTGTGCGACATTCCCCTCGCTCTACTGTCACATTGGAGCAGAAATCTCCGTTATTTATAAACAAATCGTACAAGGGGGAATAACCCCACCTTTTAAGATTGAAATGATGAAACCGTTATTTGGGCAAGGGTGATTTGTAGACGTTATTGAATCCATTGCACTGGGCGTTTCGCGCACCAGGCGAGTTGGTGCTTGGCATAGCGCCACGTTGCCGACACGAGGCGTTCTCGTGCTTCCTCCCCGGAAAGTGTGCCGAGAATGAACCGTGTCGCGTAGCGGTACTCGAGACCGAACGAATCGAGCTTTCCCCACGCGAGTCCGTACTTCTCGTGCAGCATATTCGTCTCTTTTACGATGCCGTTCCACCGCTCATACACGCGCTGCTTAATCCGTTCTTTCAACTCTTCACGCGTTCGCTTCGGTGCAATGAACTGTATTGAAGTTGAACTTCCATACATGCATGGAAGTTCAACTTCAATATGGTTTGAAGGCGGAATGGGCTTGCCGGTGGCGCGGATGATTTCGAGTGCGCGGATGAGGCGGCGCTTGTTTCCTTGGTCTATGTCCGCGGCGCGGCGCGGGTCGCGTCTTTTCAATTCCGCGTATAACGCCTCCGGAGTTTTCTTCTCCAGCTCCCTCCGGAGATTTTTATCCGGCGGCACGGCAGGAATCGCCTTGTCATACAGAAGCGCGTCGAGATAGAACATCGTCCCGCCGCACACGATAGGGAGCTTGCCGCGCGCGATGATATCGTCGATTGCGGCGTGCGCCAGACGGACGTAATCGGCGACCGTGAATTGTTTATTGGGAGTCGCGACGTCAATGAGGTGATGCGGGATGCCGCCCCGCTCGGCGGGGGAAATTTTCGCCGTGCCGACGTCCATATCTTTGTATACCTGCCGCGAGTCGGCGGAGACGATCTCTCCGCCGTATTGTTTCGCGAGTTTCAAGGAGAGTTCCGTCTTGCCCGATGCGGTGGGGCCTACGACGGCGATGAGTTTTTGTTTTCGGTTATCCACAGGATTCTCTCTATGGTAGGGTGCTTTGTGCTATAATGTAAATATACATTCTATGGTTTCCGAGAATAAACTGAAGTCGGTGAAGGGCCCCTTTGTCGCTTTTGTGTTTGTCGTCGTCGCTTTCGGCGGCGGATTTTATCTCGGGAAGGTGCAGGGGACGGCTGATTTGCAGAAGAAAGCCGACGATTTGACGAAGATCGTACAGGTTGTCTATCCGCCCCCGCCGGAAGTGATACACACGATGAGCGGGACCGTGACCGACCGGTACGGCGCCGTGTTCACGGCACAGTTTGACGATCCGGCAGATTATCTGCCACACCTCGACGGTTCTCCACGCGCGAAGGTGACGCGGCAGGTGACCATGGACGCCGCAACCCAGGTCCGGACCATCGACTACACCAAAGTTGACCGGTACGGTTCTCCGACGATCGCCACTTCCACCGCTGCCGCGGTCATGAAGGGCTCGAGTGTCAAGTTCACGACCGACGCGAATATCCGCGACTCGCAAACATTCACCGCGACGAGCGTTGACGTCATTCTCCACTAAGCATAGGATTGCGGTATGGAGGAATCGGAACGCGTTTTTCTCATTCGCCATTCTCTCTCGCACCTTCTGGCGGCTGCCATGAGGGAATTGTATCCGGGCGTGAAGCTCGGCATTGGACCCGTTATCGAGAACGGGTTTTATTATGACTTTCGCATCCCGGCGGGCGCGGCGCTCGGAGCTGAAACGCTCCCGACCATCGAAGCGAAGATGCGTGAACTTGCGGCGCATACACTGCCATTCTCGAAGCGCGTGCTCCCGGCGCAGGAACTCCGGAAACTTTTTGCGGACGAACCGTTCAAGCTGGAACTTATCGGTGAGTACGAGCGGGAAGGAAAGGAGTTGTCGGTGTATGACGCCGGTGACGCGTTTACCGACCTCTGCAAAGGCGGGCACGTGGATAACACATCGGAAATTCCGCTCGACGGATTCAAACTGACGCATATCGCCGGTGCATACTGGCGGGGCGACGAGCACAACGAAATGTTGACGCGTATCTACGGCGCGGCGTTCGGGACGAAACGGGAACTCGATGAGTACCTGCGGCGTGCAGAAGAAGCGCGGCGGCGCGATCACCGGAAGCTCGGAAAGGAATTGGATTTATTCGCGTTTTCTGAACTCGTTGGCCCCGGTCTTCCGCTCTATACACCCAAGGGAGCAATCGTGCTTTCGGAAATCAAGAATTACTCTCGCATGCTCCGCAGGGAAATGGGATACCAGGAAGTGCAGACACCGCAGATAAACCGCGCAGAGCTTTTCAAAACATCCGGCCATTACGACAAGTACCGCGATAGCATGTTTCGCGTGCAATCAAACTATACGGATGACGAGTATTTCTTGAAACCGATGAACTGTCCGCAGCATGTGCAGATCTACGCATCCCAGTCGCGAAGCTACCGCGATTTGCCGTTGCGATACGCCGATTTCTCGCTTTTGTATCGCGACGAGAAACCCGGCGAGTTGTCGGGCCTGACACGACTCCGTTCTTTCTCGCAGGACGACGCGCACTGTTTTTGCCGACCCGATCAACTCGAGGAGGAGTTTTCGCGTCTCCTCGATGCCATTAAGCGGGCGATGGGGTACTATGGTATGGATTATTACATCAGATTTTCGCTCCGCGACGAGGCGAAGAAGGAACAATATCTTGGCGATGACGTGGTGTGGGAGTCCGCGCAGCGGCAGATGCAGGCACTCCTCGATGCAGCGGGTATTGAGTATGTTCGCGCCGAAGGAGAAGCGGCGTTCTATGGACCGAAGATGGACCTCATGGCGCGCGATGTGATCGGGAGAGAATGGCAACTTTCGACCATCCAGCTTGATATGAACATGCCGGGCCGTTTCGGCATCACCTACGTCGGCGAGGATGGGGGAGAACATACGCCGCTCATGATACACAGCGCACTCGTCGGCTCGCCCGAGCGATTCTTTGGCGTGCTCATCGAGCATTATGGCGGCGCATTCCCCGCCTGGCTCGCACCGGTGCAGGTCGTCATACTCCCCATCGGGGAAAAACACTCCGGATACGCGAAGGAGGTTATGGGAGCGCTCGTGAAGCGCGGCGCGCGCGTCGAGTTCCCCGAGCCGAACGAAACCTTGGGCAACCGCATCCGTAAGGCGGAGCTTGAGAAGGTTCCGTACATCGTCGTGGTGGGCGACAAGGAAATTGCCTCGAAGACCGTCAACGTCCGCTCGCGCGATGACGGGAGCCAGCGCGAGATGACAGTGGAAGAATTTTCCGGCTCAGGATGGTGAGAGCTTCTTCGCGGCGTTGCAGATGAGTTTTGGCACGTCGTCGCGCGCCGAGAGCGTTCCCTTCACGGCGAGCGCGGCGCCTTCCTGCCACAGGTCGCGCGTCCGCTCGAGGGTGTTGTTAAACACGATAACCTCGATAGCATCCTGCTCGTCTTCGAGCGTCACGAAGAGCATCGGGTCACCCTTCTTTGTCATGAGGCGCGTCATGTTGGTCACGATGCCTGCTACAAGATACTGCGCGTCGCGGCTGTTGCCGTGCTCTTCCTTCAGCTCGCGAATCGGCGTGACTTTCCCCTGAACTTTTTTCGCGTACTGCGCGAAGGGATGGTCGGTGAGATAAAGGCCGAGCAGCTCTTTTTCCCACGCGAGGATGGTCTGCTTATCATCTTCCTCCGCCGGTTTGAGACGCAACGTCGCAAATGGTTTTCCCCCGAATAAATTTCCCTGCGAGGCGTCGCTGCCGTCTTTTGTCGCTTGATTGAAGCGGAGCAACTCATTGATGTTCTCGATGCCTTGCTTGCGCTTCAAGCCGAGTGAGGAAAGTGCGCCGCTTTTGATGAAGTTCTCCAGTGATTTTTTGTTGAAGTCGCGGTGGTGGATGCGACTCAAAAAATCGGTAATGTCTCCGTAGGGGCCGCCGCGCCCGCGTTCTTCGATCACGATATCCACGATGTGGTAGCCGATATTTTTAATCGAGGCGAGGCCGAAGCGTATCTCGTTTTTCCCAACGATGGTGAAATCCCGCTCGCTTTCGTTCACGTCCGGCGGCAAGACATCGAGTCCAAGCCGCCGCGCCTCGGTGACAAGGAAGTTTATGCGGTCGGTGTCTCCGTTACTAACATTGAAGAGCGCGGTCATGAACTCCACGGGATAGTGCGCTTTCAGATATGCGGTACGGTAGCCCACCATCGCATACGATACCGCGTGGCTCCGGTTGAAGCCGTAGCGCGCGAAGGGCGGGAACAGGTTCCAAATTTTTTCCGCCGTCCGCTCGTCGATACCGTTGTCGATCATTCCCTGCACCAACTTTTCCTTCTGCTCCGCAAGAAGCTTCTTGATTTTTTTGCCGATGGCTTTCCGTAGCGTATCCGCTTCCGACAGCGAGAAACCCGCGAGGTCTCGTGCGATGCGCATCATCTGTTCCTGATACACGCCGATGCCGTACGTGCTCGCAAGAATCGGTTCGAGCGACGGGTGGAGGTACGTGACGTCCTCTTCTCCGAATTTGCGCTTGATATAATGGGGGATCAACTCCATCGGTCCCGGGCGGTACAGCGCGTTCATCGCGACGATGTCCTCGAAGTCCGACGGTTTCAGCTGTTTCAGGTAGCGGCGCATCCCGCTCGATTCGAGCTGGAACACGCCGGTCGTTTCTCCTTCTTGGAGGATTTTGTATGTCGCGCTGTCGTTGAGTGGGATATCCGTAATGTCCACGTCTTTTCCCTCGTGTTCCTTCACGAGACGGAGCGCTTTTTCGATAATGGTGAGGTTCCGGAGGCCGAGGAAGTCCATCTTGAGGAGCCCGACGTCTTCGACGCTGTGCCCCTCGAACTGCGTGACGATAATATTCATTTCCTCGGTTCCGCCCGGCGCGTATTGCAGGGGGACGTTTTGTACGAGCGGTTCGGGAGCGATGACGACGCCGCAGGCATGGACCGACGCATGCCGTGCGACACCCTCGAGTTTTTTCGCGTTGTCGATGAGCCGCCTCACCTCCTTGTCGGTGTTGTATTTTTCCTTGAGTTCAGCGACATCGTCGAGCGCTTTTTGTATCGTTGCGTTGAAGGGAATCAGCTTCGCGAGTTCATCGCAGAAACCGTACGGATAGCCGAGTGCACGGCCGGTGTCGCGGATGGCGGCGCGCGCCATCATGGTCCCGAACGTGATGATTTGCGCGACGCGGTCGGCACCGTATGTTTCCCGCACATAGGCGAGCACCTCGTCGCGCCGGATGTCGGTGAAGTCGATGTCGATATCGGGCGCCTGGATACGTTCGGGGTTCAGGAACCGTTCGAAAAGGAGGTCGTATCGCAGCGGGTCGACGTCGGTGATGCCGAGGACATACGAAATCAAGCTTCCCGCCGCGGAACCGCGCCCCGGTCCGACGACAATGCCGTGCTCCTTCGCCCACATGACGAAGTCCTGGACGATGAGGAAGTAATCGGCGAAACCCGTTTTCTCGATGACGCCCAACTCTTTCTCCAGGCGTTCTTCTATTTCTTTCGTCTTTTCCTTGAAACGCTTCGGCAAGCGCTCCTCGACGAGTTGTTTTAAGTACGCGAACGTCGACTCGCCATTCGGCGTGTCGAACTTTGGAATCTTTGTTTCGCCGAGCCGTATCTCGACGTTGCACTTGTCCGCGATTTCCTGCGTCGCCGCGAGCGCCTCGGGGTAACGCTTGAAATGCTCCGCCATCTCCTCGGGAGATTTGAGGTAGATGTCGAATTCTTTCATCGACATGCGGTCAGCGTCGTCGATGGGCGAGCGTGTCTGCACGGCAAGCAGGATTTCGTGCGCGTCTTTATCCTCTTTTTTGACGTAGTGGACGTCGTGCGTTGCGACGAGCTTCACGCTGAACTTTTTTGCGAGCGCGGCGTACGCCTCGTGTAGCTGCGGCGTGTGCGGCTGGATTTCGAGATAAAAGTCGCCGCCGAAGAGCGCCTGGTATTTTTTCACCACCGTTTCCGCCGCATCGAGCCGTCCTTCGGAGACAGCTTTCGCGAGTTCTCCCGAGAAGCATCCCGAGAGGCAGATGAGGCCTTCGTGGTACGCCGTGAGAAGCTCGTCGTCGATGCGGGGCTTATAGTAGAACCCCTCGAGGTGCGATGCGGTGACAAGGCGGATGAGATTGTGCCAGCCGATGTCGTTTTTCGCGAGGAGAGTGAGGTGATGCCGCACGCGGTCGTCGGGGGTACCCTTGTGCTTCGCGCCGCGCGGCGCGACGTACGCCTCGACGCCCAAAATCGGTTTCACCTCGCGCGCCTTCGCTTTCTTATAAAACTCGATGGCGCCGTAGAGATTGCCGTGGTCGGTGAGTGCTATCGCTTCCATGCCGAGCTCTTTCACACGGTCGAGGAGCGGGTCGATTTGGGCGAGACCGTCGAGGAGCGAGTAGTGGGAGTGGACGTGGAGATGGGTGAACCCTTTGGTCTCGGAGGCCATTACGTCTCCATTGTATCGCATGGTACTCTAGTTCGTCTAATTCAGTGTTGTTTTCTCACATTGTCGAAAGATTGAACCATTGACTGACGTTTGTGAGCACCTTAAGAGGTATTTTGAGCATCTTGCGATCACCATAAAGTCGTACGGCCTTATGCAAATCTGACGGAGGTGAAGCGTATGTCGAGCCTTGCTTGTGCTCCGCAGGCGGGTGCCCGCCCCGTTCCCAGAGTCTTGCTTCAGGCACAAAAAGAAGCTGTCAAACAAGCTTCAGCCATGAGCACTCCTTGGGACAAGGGTCACTGGGCAAACAGGAAGTAGCTCCTGCCTGCAGCCCTCTCAAGCCAATCCTTGAGAGGGCCCTTTATTTTCGCTTGATAATTTCTATCAAGTTTTCAAGGTATTGTCCGTCGATGCATCGTCCGTTATTGATATATTTTTTTACTTCTTGTTCCAATTTATGTGCGACAAATCTTCTCCATGCCAATAAACTGTTGTTTCCTAATGTCTGAGTGGTCATTTTAGTGCGAGCATACTTCTTTCCGAGATATCCTTCAGGAATACATGAGCTGACAAGGAGTTCTTCCAGGAACAGCTCGTACGGCATGCCGTTTGCTTGTTTTGCCAACGTTGCCTTATTGGTGTCAGCCGTGGCGATAATTTCCGAGCGGAGGCGCTTATTCTTTCTTATGATGAGGTGGAAGAATTCGTGTGCGAGGATGCTTACAGGGAAACGAGTGGCGGGTGGTTTCAATCCGGAGGGGATTTCGACAACAACGAAACTGTTTTTCGGTGTCCACGAGAACCATGCGTGAAGTTCGCGATCGTGGTGCCCCATATCAGTCACAAGGTAGATGGGGATGTTGTTGGCCGCGAAATGCCGCACTCCGCATAACTTTTTTGTGTCATCGATGATTTGCTGCAATAGTGTTTCGTTGTGATGGAAGTAGTTTTCCCAGACACGCAGCAGTTGCGCGTTGTTGTTCCAGTGCAAACGAAAATCGCGCCCCAACGGTTTTATGAGTTCCCGGAATTGCCTCGTTTTCTTCTTCCCGATATTTCTCGCGATTTGCCCCCAAATTTTTTCCTCGTTTTCTCCGTAACACGCGACGTCGAAATTGTTGCCATTGGTATACTCGTACAAAGCAGACTTTGGGGAAGTCCGCCCACTCGTCGCTTGAATGGAGAATAGGAAGTTAGATAGGCGAGAGATGGTGATACAGAGAGACACGTCTCCATTGTATCGTAAGCGGTTTATCACCACAAACCGCCCATGTTATACTGGAGTCATGAAGAAATTAAGCGTTGCCATCAACGGGTTCGGGAGAATCGGACGACTCTTTTTTAGGCAGGTGTGGGGAAGAGACGATATGCAGGTTGTCGCCGTGAACGACCTCGGGAGCGCGGAAAACCTCGCCTATCTCTTGCGGTATGACACGGTCTACCGCCGCTTCGCCGGTAAGGTAGAAAGCGACGGGAACAATCTGGTCGTCGACGGGAAGCACGTGGCGTTCCTTCAGGAAAAAAACCCGGCAAACCTGCCGTGGGGGAAACTCGACATCGACGTCGTTGTCGAATCAACCGGCGTCTTCGACGAATACGAGAAAGCGAAAGCGCACCTTGCGGCCGGAGCGAAGCGCGTTGTCGTGAGCGCTCCCGCGAAGGATGCCGATGGTGCGGACGGCACTACGGTGCTGATGGGCGTGAATGACGAGCGTGTAGAGAAAACGGCGCTGACGTCGAACGGCTCGTGCACGACGAACGCCGCCTCGCCCGTCATCGCGATTCTCTCGGAAACGCTCGGCGTCGAGAAAGCGCTCTTGAACACCGTGCACGCCTACACGGCGACGCAGGCTATCGTCGACGCTCCGTCGCGGACGTTCTCACGGGGGCGTGCAGCAGCGCAGAATATCATCCCGTCCTCGACCGGCGCGGCGCTTGCAGTCACGCGGGCGCTCCCGGAACTCGAGGGAAAGTTCGACGGCATCGCGCTCCGCGTGCCGGTTGTCGCCGGTTCCATCGCGGACATCACGTTCGTCGCGAAACGCGACACGAGCGTGGATGAAGTGAATGGCATCTTGCGGAAAGCGGCGCAGGAGCAACGGTGGGAAGGAATTTTCACTGTGACCGAGGACCCGATCGTGTCGTCGGACGTCGTCGGTGAACCGTACGGAGCCATCGCGGATTTGTCGTTCACGCGCGTCGTGGGCGGCAATCTCGTCAAAGTGCTCTCGTGGTACGACAACGAGTGGGGATACGTATCGACGCTCGTGAAACACGTGCTCACTGTCGGCGCCTCACTATGATTGTGTACATCGGGGCAGACCATAACGGATTCGCGTTCAAGAAGGAGCTCATCCCCTTCATACGCGACAAGGGATACGAAGTCATCGATATGGGAAATGCGGAAGAGGACCCCGACGACGACTACCCGAAATTCGCGCGCGCGGTCGCCGAGAAAGTCAGTGCGGATTACGAGCGGGCGCGGGGCGTCCTCGTCTGCGGGTCCGGCGTCGGCATGGACATTGTGGCGAACAAGACGTACTGGGTGCGCTCGGCTTTGGTTATGAATCCCGACCAGGCATTTGACAGCAGACACGACGACGATGCGAACGTGCTCGTGCTTCCCGCACACTACATTCGCCTCGAGGACGCGAAGAAAATCGTCTCGACGTGGCTCGAAACCCCTTTCTCGGGGGAACCGCGGCATGAGCGCCGTCTGCAGGAAATTTATCACCTCGAAGGGGAGCGGAGCGGCGTCGTGAAAGAACTTGAGTAAATGCTCGTTATTCCCACCATCAACTGTCAGGATTTTTCGTGCGTGGAGAAACGTCTTGAAGTTGCCCGTTCCATCGGCGCGGGGCTCGTGCAGTTTGACGTTGCGGATGGGACACTCACGGAGGGCTGGGTGACGTGGAACGAACCGGAGGCGCTCACCGGTATCGCGGGAACCCCTTCTCTCGAGGCGCATCTTATGGTCCGGAAACCGGAGGAGCACGCTCCGCGCTGGCTCGCGGCGGGAGCGAAACGAATCATCTTCCCGCTCGAATCCGATTACGACGAAGGCGAACTCCGGCGCCTCGCGCGCGAACATCATGCGGAACTGATGGTTGCTTTGAATCCCGAGACGCCACTCTCCGCACTCCGGCGCGTTCCGGATGTGCGTGCGGTGCTACTCTTGGGCGTGTCTCCCGGCAGGTCGGGACAAACGTTTCAGCGAGAGGCGCTCGAGAAAGCGCGTGCGTTGCTCGCGCATACCCCGGATGTTACGATAGAGATAGACGGAGGAGTGACGCCGGCTGTCGCGCGCGAGGCGCGCATGCACGGTGTGTGGGGTGTCGCGGTCGGGTCGTACATTTTCGGCAGCGACGACCCGAAACGGGCTTACGAGGAATTATGGAACTCCTGACCGAAAAAAAATTGCGATTTCTCGAAGAGCGAGCGCTCGCCATACGGCGGACGATCATCGAAGAGCTCGTTGCGGCGGGCTCCGGGCATTCCGCGGGACCGCTCGGTATGGCTGACGTGTTCGCCGCGCTCTATTTTTATATTTTGCGGCACGACCCCAAGCGACCCGATTGGGAAGCGCGCGACCGCCTGATACTTTCGAACGGCCACATTTGTCCCGTGCAATACGCGACGCTCGCTCACGCGGGGTACTTTCCGCTCTCCGAGCTCAAGACCTTGCGCAAAATCGATTCGCGCCTGCAGGGTCATCCGCACCGCGGGAGCGTGCCGGGACTCGAAACGACGTCGGGTCCGTTGGGGACGGGGCTTTCCCAAGCGATCGGCGTCGCACTCGCGGGGTACATGAACCGACAAACGTACTTTACGTACGTGCTCACCTCTGACGGCGAGCACGAAGAAGGGAACCACTGGGAAGCGGTTATGTTCGCGGGGAAGCACGGGTACGACCTGCATCGGCTCATCATGTTCGTTGACCGCAACAACATCCAAATTGATGGCTGCACGGAAGACGTGATGCCGCTCGAGCCGCTTGCCGACAAGTATAAAGCGTTCGGGTGGCACGTGATTGAAATCGACGGGCATAATCTCGAGGCAATCGTCTCCGCGGCGTACGCGGCGCAGTCGATTTATGAAGCGCCAAGCGTGATTATCACCCACACCATACCGGGTAAGGGGGTGAGCTTCATGGAGCACAACTACCTCTGGCATGGGAAAGCGCCGACGAAGGAAGAAGCGGCGCGCGCTCTTGAGGAACTCCATCTATGACGCCCCTTGCGGAACTCGCGCTTGTCTTGGGTTGCGCGGCGGTACTCGGAATCGTCGCACGGTTTTTCCGCCAGCCGCTCATCCTCGCATATCTCGTCGCGGGCGCGCTCATCGGTGCATTCGGATTCCTCCACCTTGATGCCGGGACCATCTTCGGGACATTCTCGGATATCGGCATTATGTTCCTGCTGTTCCTGGTGGGACTGGAAATCAATTACTCATCCCTCCGCCTTGTCGGCAAGGCATCGCTCATCGTCGGAGCGGGGCAGATGACGCTCTCGTTCCTTCTGGGATTCCTCATATCGCACGTTCTCGCATTGCCGTTCCGCGAATCGTTCTACGTCGCGCTCGCAGTGACGTTCTCGAGCACGATTATCGTCGTGGAATTGCTTTCCGAGAAACATGCGTTGCAAAGTCTGCACGGGAAACTCTCCGTGGGCGTGCTCTTGGTGCAGGACTTCGTCGCCGTCGTCGTACTTTTCGTACTCTCCGGCTTTTTCCGCGGCGAGGCGTTGCCGCTCGGCAATCTCATCGGGACCGTCGTCGGCGGGGTCGTGTTCATGTTCGGCGTCTTGTTCCTTGCCCGCCACCTCTTCCCACTGCTCTTCGAACGGTTCGCGCGCACGCGGGGACTCGTCTTTCTCACGAGCATCGCGTGGCTGTTCCTCGTCGCCGCGCTCATGGAGTACATCGGATTTTCCGTCGAAATCGGCGGTCTCGTCGCCGGCCTCGCGCTTGCCAATTCCGCGGAGCGCTTCGAAATCGCGTCGCGCATGCGCCCGCTCCGCGATTTTTTCATCGTACTTTTCTTCGTCGTGCTCGGTTCGTCGCTTTTCGCCGTGCGCGGTGTCAATTTCCTCATTCCCGTCGTCGTCCTGTCGCTCTTTGTGCTCGTCGGCAAATCGTTTATCGTGTTTGTCCTGATGCGCCTCCTCCGCTATACGCACCGGACGAGTTTTATGACCGGTATCGCTATGGCGCAGGTCTCGGAGTTCGGATTCATCATCGCCGCCGCGGGTGTGCGGGCGGGATTCGTCGGGAACGAGACGCTCGCGCTCATCACCGCGATCGGCATGGTCACGATTACCGTTTCGACGTACTGCATTACGCGGGGAGACGTGCTGTACCGTGCGTTGCGCCCCTGCATCAGATTTTTTGACCTGAGGCGGGCGAACGGAGAGCCCCTTCTCACGGACGAGACCGTCGCTCCTCGCGTGCTCTTGGCGGGCGGGCACCGGACCGGGCAGGCATTCCTCAAACGATTGCGGCGGAAAGAAGGTATCGTCGTCGTTGACTTCGACCCGGAGGTTGCCCAGGACCTCGAGGGAGCAGGATACCGCGTTGTCCTCGGCGACATCGGGAACATCGACCTTCTGGAACGGTTCGACTTCACGCACACAAAACTTGTCGTTTCGACGATTCCTTCATTCGACGACAACGAAACGCTCGTGGGATTTCTTGCGAGGCGCCATACCGGCAAAAACCCCCGCATCGTCGTGCGTGCCGAACATGATGCGGAAGCGAGACTCCTGAAACAGCAGGGGGCGGACGACGTATTCATACCCGAAGCAGTATCCGGAACGCACCTCGCGGCGGTGCTTGCGCCCCGCCGCGGCGGGGCTCATCCAAAAGGTCGTTGATTTTTCGCATCGCATAACATACTATTAAAAGGACTATGAAGTTCGATACGAAACACCTCATCGTCATCGCGGTTGCGATCGCCGTATTCGGCGCGGTGGTGGTGCTTGGTTTGCGCGGTTGGAATGCCCCGGCAGGACTTATGGGGACGGGTACGAACGCCACGGACGCGACGAATCCGACGAGTATAGTGCCGAGCACGAGTGAGCCGCTCACGCCAGCCCGTCTCGTGATTCCCGCCGCTCCCGGCGCGACGGCGCAACTCCGGGTTTTCGACATGACCGCATCGCCTGACGGGTTTTCACTCGACAAAATCGTGGTGAACGAGGGTGATACGGTTTCCATCCGTATGACGGCGGGCACCGACGCCTTCGACATCGCGATACCGAGTTTGGGCCTTCACCAGACTGCAGAGCCCGGCGGCGGCACTCGGACGCTCGAATTCCAAGCGCCCGCGGCAGGGACTTACCCCTTTATGTGCCAGGATGCGTGCCCCGGCGGAGCGAAATTGGATGGAGAAGTGTTGATTAAGAAGGTCGGCAATTAGTAGCACGTGGTATTCATATGAGTAAGAAGTCGGTTGTACTGCTCTTGTTCGCGGTCGTGGTCGTCCTCATCGTCGGCGCATGGGTTGTTTGGAAGACGTTTATTGCGCCTCCAACGTTTTATGCGGTTCAACTTTCGACGGGCGAGATGTACTTCGGTCAATTGACGCATTTCCCGTACGGTCTGAAAGACGTGTATCTGCTCACCCAAACCGGCAACAAGGACCAGCCCATCTCCGTCCAGAAGTTCACGAATTCGCTCATCGGTCCGGAAGATTACCTTCAGCTGAACAAATCGGACGTTGTGTGGATGACGCGTCTCGACAACAAGGGTCAGTTGGCGCAGGTACTCTTGAGAGGAGGGGCGACGGCGGAGCCGCAGGTTCCTTCAGGGACGTCAGCTCAAACTCCGACCGCTCCCAGCACCAGCGGAGCTTCCCCGTCGTCCAAGTAGTGTTTCGTGCGTTGACGGTAAGTGCCCCGCCGAGCCTGACTCGGCGGGGTTGTTTTCTATGGTATGATGAACGTATATGGCTCATATCCGCGGACAAATCGCGTTGCCGTTCGTGCTCCTCGTCGGCGGTATCATCGCGGAGATCGTCATAGCCGGCTCGGTCGTTTCTTATTTCGCAAGCGCTTCGTCCGCGGGCGAGCAGCTCTCGTTGCGAGCGCTCTCGGCGGCATATGCCGGCGTGTACGATGGTATAATGAAGGTGTCCGACAACAAAGAAGCGGCGAGCGGCGGGACGGTAAACTACACGCTTGCGGTCGGGAGCGACAGCGCTGCCGTATCCGTGTCGCGAACCGTCAATAATTCCCTTGGCGTGTATGAATACACCGTCACCTCGACGGCGACTGCGGGCAACCGGAGCCGTGAAGTGACGGGGGATGTTGTGGTGAATCAGACAACCGGCGCGCTTCACATCATCTCGGTTGCGGAAACGGCTCTATGATGTCTCCCCTGAAACAGTTCCACTCGTTTTTCGAAACCCTGTCTTCCAAGCCGGAAGTAGGCGGTTTGCGCATCACCGATACCGCACTCCAATACCTCGCACTCGGGAGAGGCGGGGATATGGTGAAGACCGCCGTGGCGCTGCCGCTCCCGAAGGGCGTGGTGAGCGGCGGGAAGGTGGGCGATGAACAGGAGCTTGTGCGCGTGCTCGAGCTGCTCCACGCCCACGCTTCGTTCGACAAGCACGAGACGGTGCGCGTCGTCGTCAGTTTGCCGCCGAGCATTACCTACGCGCAGAGCTTTACCATACCGAACGTCGGTTCCGAACGGTTGCCGACCACCGCGGCGCTCAATCTGCAAATGATATCTCCCATTCCCGCCGAGAGCGCGTACATGAGCTGGCAGACTTTGAAAGAGACGAAGGACACGTACGAACTCCTCGGCGTGTTCGCCGAGCGCAAGGTAGTCAATGCGTACCGCGACGCCCTCGCGCGCGCGGGCTTCGCCGCCGTAGCGTTCGAGCCCTCCTCGCTCTCGCTCTCGTGGACAATCACCGACGCATTGGGTGCGCGGGCGGATTCGATACTCGTGATGGGCGTGTTGAACGACGGGTTGCACATGTTCGTCATACGGGGTGGCGGCGTGTACTTTGATTACTTCCGCTCGTGGCGGGCGATACAGGGGAACGATACGCACATCGAGCGGGAAGCGTTTTACCGGCTCTTGATGGAGGAAGTGCAGAACGTGGTGCATTTCGTATCGGGGAGGTTTCAGGAAAAGCTCGGCCAGGTGCTTCTGAATACTCCCGGCATGGAAGACGACATCGTGCGCCTGCTCACCGACGAGTTTAAGGTTCGCGTGTCGCCGCTCGTTTCGCGCTTCAATCGGGTTTTCCCCTCGTGGCTTACCGTGCTCGGCGCCGCGTTGCGGGGGAGCTGGGACCGGAGCAGGGACGTGTTCTCGAGCTTGGGCACGGAACGGGTGCAGGTCGCGTTCCGCGAGGAGCAAACGCTCGAATTCATACGTTTGTGGCGCAACATCGCAGCGACCGCCTTCGGCATTTTCATCCTGCTTTTCGGGGGAGGATTAGTACTGCTCCGCACCGAACCGGGCGACGTGGAACGCCGACTTACTACGCTGAATACTGCCGGCCAAATGAAAGAATTATCGCAGTTCGAGGAGCAGGCGAATCAGTTCAACAGCATCGTCGCCGCGGTCGGAACCATACAGAAGAGCGGCGTACCGTCGGTGCAAATCGTCGACGCGCTCGAGGGTGTCAGCGGGCCGTATCACGTGATTCTCGACGAAATCACGATGGGAGGAGGAACATCGGCGGTGGAAGCGGTGATGCGCGCGCCGAGCTACGACGCACTTTCGCAGTTCAAGAAAGCGCTCTCGGACAACTCCGATTTCTCGAGCGTCGACATACCGCTCTCAACCATCGCTCCGACGACGGAGCAATTCATACGCTTTACGGTCAACTTTGTGTATTCGCCTCAAGCGTCCGGCGGATAGTTTCAAACACGGTTTCCAATAGCTGCTCCCGGCGCTTGGGAATGCGGCGGAGCACGAAATCTTCCGCTTTCCGCTTTTCATTTTCGTCCCGTATGCCGATGCGGAGGCGCCAGAATTTGTCCGTGCCGAGTGCGGCGATGACCGATTCGACGCCGGCGTGCCCCGCGGAGCCGCGTCCGAAAGAAAATTTGTAGTCGCCCAACCGTATGTCGCTGTCGTCGTGCACGAGGAGGAGGCGCTCCGGCTCGGTTTTGAAGTACGAGCAGAATTCGCTCACCGCCCGGCCCGACTCGTTCATAAACGTTGCGGAGCATCCGTACGTGAAGCGGCCCGCTTTGGCGTACAAGAAATGTTTCGACGCCGGAGCGGTCCATTCGTCCGGAGCGAGACGCTTCACGGCGCGCAATCCCGCGTTGTGATACGTGCGCTCGTATGTCTCACCCGGATTGCCGATGCCGATGATGAATCCGATGTCGCGAGGGTTGAATTCCGCATGCATTGCATTTAGAATTATCGCATATCGGAGGCGCATGAAGAAGACCCTACTTTCTTTTCTCGAAGTTCTCGAAACCGTTGCCGTCGCGGTGGCGGTTGTGGTGCTGGTTCGCACGTTCGTCGCCCAGCCCTTTCTCGTTCGCGGTTCGAGCATGGAGCCGAACTTCCACAATCAGGACTATCTCCTGGTTGACGAGCTGACGTACCATCTCCGCAAGCCGGAGCGCGGGGAAGTCATCGTGTTCCACGACCCATTCGACCAGAGCATCTACTACATCAAGCGGATTATCGGCCTTCCCGGCGAGGACGTTACGGTGAAAGACGGCCAGGTGACCGTTTCCACGACGGGGTCGGACGGCAGGCGCGAGGAAATGATGCTTTCCGAACCGTACATCCGTCCCTCGAATCTCCAGCACGACGGACACGTGACACTTGGTCCGAATCAGTATTTTGTCGCGGGAGACAATCGCGGTTTCAGCTTCGATTCCCGCAGTTGGGGTCCTCTGCCCGGGAACGATATCGTCGGATTGGTTCGATTCAGGCTCTGGCCCTTGAATCAGGCAATGGCGATTACCACTCCGACGTATGGTAAGTGGCAAGGCTAACATCGGATTCCAGGATCTTCTTCCCGACGCCGCTCGGGCGTGGCGCGCGGCGCTTACGGTGCTTGACCGGGTGAGCGACGCCTATCAATTCCGGTTTCTGGAAACGCCGGTCATGGAGGACGCGGAGCTTTTCCGTCAGGGATTGGGCGGCGCGGGGAGCGTCCACGGCGACCTGCTCGAGTGCCGTCTCGGAGGCCACACATTCGCCCTGCGACACGAGGGATTCATTCCGGTGCTCCGGAGCTACGCCGAACACAAACTCGGGCATGCTTCTTCGCCGCTCCGTATCGCGTACCGCGGTCCGTTTTACACCGCGCGGGGGAAGCACGCTGTCGTGCGGCGCGAACACGGGTTCGTCATCATCGGAGAAAACCTGCCGTTCTACGATGCCGAGGTGATCGCCGCGCTCCGCGACGCACTCGAGGGGTTGGGGCTCAAGCGCCCCGTTGTTCACGTGAATGCGGTGGGATGCCGCGTGTGCCGAGGCGTTTACGAGAAACGGTTGAAGGCGTACCTGAAAGAGCGGAGCGATGAATTGTGCCGGAGCTGCGTATCCCGCATCGACGAGGACGTGACGAGCGTGTTCCGGTGCCCGGCGTCGTCGTGCGGCGACGTGTGCGACGAGGCGCCGGTCATGTTCGACTATCTTTGCAGCTCCTGCAATGCGCACCTGCAGCATGTTCTGGAATACGTCGAGAGCCACGAGATACCGTACCTTTTGAATCCGCACCTCACCGGTGATTTTAATTACTACAACCGCCTCATCTTCGCCTTCACTGCGACGGCGGATCTGCAGTCGGTAAAGCCGAGAAACCCGAATGATACGGACGTGCTGGCGAGCGGTGGGCGATTCGATTACCTCATCGAGCGGTTGGGCGGCAAGCAACTCCCGGCGGTGGGGGGCTCGATTGTCCTTGAGCGGGTGCTTGAGGCGCTCCCGCCCGCGCGGGACGGCGCGGAGAAACGAGCCGTGTTTTTCGTGGCGGTCGGCGAGGAAGCGCGCAAGGCGAGCGCGCGCCTCCTCACCCTGTTGCGGCGGAATCAATTCGCCGTGCTTGAGGCGATGGGGAAGCGGACGCTGCAGAATCAGCTGAAAGTCGCGGAAAAGAGCGGCGCCGGTCTCACGCTCATCTATGGCCAGCAGGAAGTGTTCGAGGGCGTCATCATCTTGCGGGACCATTTCTCGAACGTTCAGCGGAGCGTGCCGGTCGAACATTTTCTGGAAGAGGTGAGAAGGCAGTTTAAAATAAGCGGCAAAGAATGAACGGGCAGTGCGTGTTTTGCAATATCGCGGCGGGGGAAATCCCGGTGGGGCGCGTGTACGAGAACGGACGATTCATCGCGTTTCTCGACGCGAATCCGTGCGCCGAGGGGCACACGGTGATTATTCCGAAAGGGCACTACGAGACGGTTGAGGGGATGCCGCACGAGGATGCCGCGGATTTCCTCGACGCGGTGCAGGGAGTCGTGCGAGCGCTCACGGCACGGGTGCACCCCGATGGATTCACCATGGGCGTGAATCACGGCGAGGCGGCCGGTCAGGCGGTGAAACATTTCCATTTTCACGTCATTCCGCGGTTTCGGGGCGACGGGGGAGGCTCGCTCCACACCGTCGTGCCGCGGCGGTAGGGTGATGAATTGCTCCAGTTTCCATCGCTCTCCTTGGGTACCCGGATGCCTCTGAAAGCTGCCAGAGAGCAATGGGAGCCTGCGGCGTTTGACACTCCGCCGTTTTTCCGTATAGTTTCCTTATATATATGCCACTTACGGTTCGAAAACGAAAAGGAGAGCATTTCAACGCGATGCTGTATCGCTTTAATAAGCGCGTACGGCAGAGCGGCATTATGCTCGAAACAAAGCGACGGCGCTACTTCGCCCGTCCGGAGAACAAGAACAAGCGTCGCAAGTCAGCGCTCTACCGGGTGCAGAAAATAGAGGAACTGAAGCGACTTCGCAGATATGGCGACGTCCATCGAAGCGTCGGCCGCTAAGAGCTCTTACGGGCGCGCGGCGCGCTCCGTCACCGAAGCGCTGGAACAGGCGCTTCGTTTTTTGCGTGCCGAGGGGACCGTTTCGGTTGCCCTCGTCTCCGATGCGGCGATGCGGCGGGTGAACCGCGAGCGGCGGGGGAAAGACGAGTCGACGACGGTCTTGAGCTTCGCGGAGCGCGAATCGAACGCTCCGGAGCGCTCGTATCTCGGCGAGATTCTCTTGGCACCGGACACCGTGCGGCGGCGCGGGGAAGATGTCGTCTCCCTCGCCGTCCACGGCCTCCTGCACCTCCTCGGCTATACGCATGATGGGGAAGATGATAGTATTGAGATGGAACGGACGGAAGCAAAAGTGCTACAATATCTTGAATCGCATGTCCCACATCATCACCGGCCTTGATATCGGTTCGTCGTCCGTAAAGTGTGTCGTCGCGGAGAAGTCCCGCCGCGGCGGGGCGAAGGGGGGCATCCCCCTCCGCATACTTTCCGCTTTCAGCGTTCCCTCGAAGGGCGTACGGAAAGGCATTGTGGTTGACGGCGAGGAATTGCTCCCCGTCGTGCGTGCGGTCTTGAAAGACGCGGCGAGCGCGAGCCACCGCGCGCCGGATAATGTCGTCCTTTCGGTTGACGGTAATCATCTCCACGCGCGCATGTCCCATGCCGCGGTCGCTGTTGCGCGCGCGGACCAGGAAGTGCAGCTCGATGACGTGGCGCACGTCAGGGAGGACGCGGAAGCGATGATGAAGTTGCCACACAACTACCAGGTGCTACACACCATCGTGTCCGGGTTCTACGTCGACGAAATCGGCGACATCCGGAACCCGGTCGGTATGACGGGGAATCGCCTGGGTGTTGACGCGCTCATCATCGAGGGATTCGCTCCCCACATCACGGCACTCGTCGATACGGTTCACAAAGCGGGCGGTACGGTGGGGGGCGTTATTTTTTCTCCCATCGCGTCGGCGGACGGTGTACTCTCGAAGCGACAGCGCGAACTGGGAGCGCTGCTCATCGATATCGGTTTCGGCACGACGTCGTTCTGTGTGTACGAGGAAGGGAAACTTGTGCATGCGGGGAGTGTGCCGGTGGGAGCGGGACACATCACGAACGACATCACCGTCGGTCTGCGTTTGCCCATCGACCTGGCGGAGAAGTTGAAGGTCGAATACGGCAGCGCGTCGCCCGACGCCGTCTCGCGCAAAGACAAAATCTCGCTCCAGGAAGTCGACCCCGCGGCGGAGGAGAAGATGGACATATCGCGGCACTTCCTGTCGGAGATTATCGGGGTACGGGTTGAAGAGATACTTGATTGGGTTCATAATGAAATCGATTCGTTTGGCAGGACTATCCAGCTTCCCGCAGGTGCGGTATTTGTGGGCGGCGGTGCCAAGCTGAAGGGACTCGAGGAGTTTGCGAGAGCAAGGCTGAAACTTCCGGCGAGCAAGGGATCCCCCGATGCGGCCGACTTCGAAGTAGTCAATCCGTCGCATCGCGCCCGGGTGGAAGACCCCGTCTTCGCCGGGGCGGTAGGGCTCGTGAAGTGGGAAGAGGGCGAAAAAGCGGTGCGGAACGCCTCCGAACCGCTGACCTTCGCGAAGCGTTTGTTCAAAAATTTGATTCCGTAACGTCACTGTATCAATATCAATACCATCATGGCTCGCACCAAGAAGAGTCGCGCGAAAGAAAAACCAGAGAGACAGGAAGATACGCCGGTGGCGAGGAAGCGAAAGCGCGCCCCCGACGGCATCACGAGAATCAAAGTCGTGGGAGTGGGAGGCGCCGGAGGAAACGTCGTGAGCCGCATGCGTGAACAGCACCGCGTGCGGGGCGTGGAGTACGTCGCGGTCAATACCGACGTCCAGGATCTCGAGCAGGCGTCCGCGCACCGCAAGGTGCACATCGGAAAGGCCCTGACGCGCGGCTTGGGAGCCGGCATGAATCCCGATATCGGCAAGCAGGCGGCCGAAGAGAATCGTTCCGAGCTCGGAGAAATTCTCGAGGGCTCGGACATTGTCTTCGTCGTCGCCGGCTTCGGCGGCGGAACCGGTAGCGGCGCCGCGCCCGTTATCGCGAACATTGCGCGGCAGAAGGGGATACTCACCATCGGCATTGTCACGAAACCATTCCAGTTCGAAGGCACGAAGCGCATGACCATCGCACAGGAAGCGATTGAGCGCATCCGCGAGGGAGTCGACGCGCTCGTCGTCGTTCCGAACGACCGAGTGTTTTCCGTTATCGACCGCGAGTTGCCGATTCTGAAGGCATTCGCCGTCGTCGACGAAGTCGTGGAGCACGCTGTCGACGCAATCGCGGAACTTATCAATATGCCAGGTATCATCAACGTCGACTTCGCGGACATCGAAGCGATTCTGCGCGGCAAGGGGACGAGCTTGATCGGCGTCGGGCGAGCGTCCGGCAAGGACCGGAGCGTTCGCGCCGTGCAGGCGGCGGTCAACTCGCCGCTCCTTGAAGCGTCCATTGACGGCGCGAAGGGCGTGCTCTTCTCGATTGCTGGCGGAAGAGACCTTACGATGGCGGAAGTGCACGCGATTGCGAAATCGATCGTGGCGAATCTCGACCCGAATGCCCAAATCATTTTCGGCGCGTATTTCGACCGGACGCTGAAGGAAAAGGAAATCAAAGTAACGGTGATTGCGACGGGATTCAACCATTTCTTGACGGGTAAAAGTGGAGGCATTGCCCAGCTTTTTGACGATGACGTGAGAGAGGAAGACGCCGCCCTCGCCGTCATACCAGTCGAATCGAAGGGTGAGAAGGACAAGGAGAAAAAAGACAAAGACGTGGCGAAAGATGACTACTTGGACATCCCCGCCTTCATGCGCAAAAAGAAAAAATAAGGGGTTGTGTGGATAACCGCTCGAGCGTTTGGATTTCTTATACCCATCGGCACGCCGTAACACGCGTGCCATGTTTGTGGCAAGGGGTGCGGAGTGCGTACAATGGTGGGTATGGAACATACGCCGTACGCTTCATATCCCGTGCTTGCCGATGAGGTCGTCAACAACTCGTTTTCTGAAAATGCGTTGCGCATTATGCGCAAGCGGTATTTCCGGACGAAACCGGATGGCGCACAGGAAACGCCCGCCGAGATGTTGCACCGCATCGCGCACGACATCGCGGATGTCGAGCGGAACTACGGGCATGATGACGCGTACGTGCGGGGCATCGAAAACACGTTCTTCGGCATGATGGCACGGAAAGAGTTCACGCCTGCGGGGCGGACGATTACGAACGCCGGCGCGAAGACGCGACTCATCGCGAACTGCGTCGTCTTGCCGATTCACGACTCGATGGCGAGCATTTTCGAGACGCTGAAAGACGCGGCGCTTCTCCAGCAGGCGGGGTGCGGCTTGGGATTCGCGCTCGATGAGCTTCGTCCGGCAATGAGTCCGACTGTGACGTCGGAAGGGAGCGCAGGCGGACCGGTGTCGTTCCTCCACGTATACAACGAAGCGTTCGGCACCATCAAGCAGCAGGGGCGCCACGGTGCGAACATGGCGATGATGAGCGTCGACCACCCCGACATTCTCGATTTCATCGAGGCAAAGATGGTCGAGGGAACTATCGCGAATTTCAACATCTCCGTCAAAGTGACTGACGAGTTCATGGACAAAGCGGCGAATGCTCCCGATGAACTGTGGTACTGCACGTGGAACGACAAGAAAGTGAAGCCGCAGCGCGTGTTCCACAATGCGAGCGGCGTCGTGCAGTCGGTCGAAGCAATCGACATCACTGTCGGCGAGCTCCTCGACAAGCTTGTGGAGCACGCGTGGCTGAACGGCGAGCCGGGCATCGTGTTCATCGACGAGGTGAATCGCACCAACCCCTTGCCGGGACTCGGTCCGATACAGACGTCGAACCCGTGCGCCGAGCAGTTCCTGCATCCGTACGATAACTGCAACCTTGGTTCCATCAACCTCGCGCAATTCGTGAAAGACAAAACCATCGATGAAGCGCGCTTGCGCGACGTGGTGCGCGCGGCGACACGGTTCTTGGACAACGTCATCGACCGGTTCGATTTTCCCGTCGAGCAGCTGAACCAGCTCGCGCGGCGGAATCGCCGCATCGGTCTCGGCATCATGGGATTCGCGGACATGCTCTATCAACTTGGCGTTTCGTACCATTCCGAGCGCGGGCGGGAAACCGCGCGGCGCGCGATGCGGATCGTCCAGGAAGCGTCGGAGGGGATGTCGGAAGAGTTGGCGAAGGAGAAAGGCGCATTCCCGAACTACGACAAGAGCGTGTTTTCCGACGGCAGCCGCCGGAATGCCGCCTTGACAACCATCGCGCCGACCGGCACCATTTCGATGTTTTTCGACACCTCGTCGGGCGTGGAGCCGAATTTCGCCCTCTCGTTCATCAAGCAAGACAAGGACGGCGACCAGTACAGCTACCTCAACGTCCATTTCAGGCACGCGCTCGAAGGACTCGGCTATGACGAGGAGCGGATCCGGAAGATACAGGACGAGGTGGTGGCGAAGGGGACGATCCAGCACATGACCGACTTGCCGAAATCGATTCGCGATACGTTCGTGACCGCGATGGACATCGCGGCGGAGGACCACATCCGTATGCAGGCGGCGTTCCAGTCGGTCGTCGACAATTCCATTTCCAAGACCATCAATCTTCTGAACGGAGCGAGCCGGGATGACGTGAAGCAGGCATTCATGCTCGCGTGGAATCTCAAGGCGAAAAGCTGTACGGTGTACCGGGACGGCAGCCGGCAGGTGCAAATTCTTACGCTCGGCAAGGACAAGGATAAAATCGTTTCCGCGGCGAGCGGATTCAAGGGGAACGCGCAGGAGGACTCCGAGGGCGCGGTGCAGTCGCGCGTGGCGCCGCGGAAGCGCCCGGACGTGATGCGCGGCGCGACGTACAAAATGAAGACGGGGTACGGCACGCTCTACGTTACGGTGAATGACGACGAATTCGGCAAACCCTTCGAAGTGTTTGCGACCATCGGGAAGACCGGCGGGTTCATGCAGGAGCAGGGAGAAGCGATTTGCCGCCTCATCTCGCTCTCGCTCCGCTCGGGAATCGACGTGGCGGAAATCATCGACCATCTGAAGGGCATCCGCGGGCCGATGCCCGCTTTCACGGAGCGCGGCAAAGTGTACTCGCTCCCCGATGCGATTGCGCAAGTTCTGGAGATGCACGGCCGCAGCAACAACCATACGGAGGCACCGATGCGTTTGGACGCGGCGTACGGCGAGACAATCGAGGCCTTCACGGAACACCTGGAGGTCAAGGAGGAAATCGAAGTGACGGCGGGCGGAAGACGCGACATCGCCGACCATGGCATGATGCCCGGCTGCCCCGACTGTGGCGAGCCGCTTCAGCTGAAAGAAGGATGTATTTTCTGTCCCTCGTGCGGCTACAGTCGGTGCGATTAGCCGTCTCCGCCGAGCATATGCCGAGCGGTACGGTTTTTATCCAACCACATAGCGATGACGTGGTGATGTCGTCGTATTTTCTGATACGGGCGGGAATCCTGCCCAAACCGTATAACCTGCTTACCGTATTCGACCGGTCGAATTGGCTCGACCCGATGCGGAGAGCGGCGTACCGGACGCTCGACACGGCGGAGGTGACGCGGATACGCCGACGCGAAGACGGCGCATTCGCGACATCACTCGGTTTGCATATGTCGTTTCTAGGCTTGGCGGACTGCCTCCTCCGGGAACAGAGGGTGTACTACGGGCGGGACCGGGAGCTCGATCCGGGACTTTTGAAGGAAATGAGGGCGCTTTTGGCCGGGTTTTTAAAGCGGCGGAACATAACGAATATCGTGGCGCCATTTCCTGCCGGAAGGCGGCAGCACTACGACCATCGGCTCGTCCGCGAGGCGGTTATGTCTTTACCGGTTCGTTCGTACAATGTTTTCTTTGTGGACGATGTGCCGTACAGTCGTATTCCCAAGCCGGAAGCGTACCAGCTTCGCCTTGTGGTGAGGATGGAAGGGAAGCTGCAAGACAAATTTAAAGCGATGAGCATCTACGATTCCCAGATGTGCGAATCGTATTTCGACCGCGTCAAAAAACTTTCGGAACAAAATCGCGGGTACGAGAGATTATTCGTAGTATCCCCCGATGAGGACTGCTCGCACGGACACACAAGGCATCCCCTCCTTGCTCCGTTCCTCGGGACGATGGATTTGCTATCTTGCGGACAAATCCCATCGCCCGACCCCTGACTTGGGGAACCCCCGGTTGGTCGGCGTTTTGTTGTAAGTCCCCCGAGGAGGACTCGAACCTCCAACCAACTCCTTAAAAGGGAGCTGCTCTACCAATTGCGCTATCGGGGGCTTATGAGTGCCAGTATATCGTCCGTTCTGTGCACGGTCAACGTGCTTCGGTGCTATAATGAAGCCATGACGAAAGTCAAAGTTCTGGTGCTCATCGGATTGCTCGTCGTCATTGTTGTCGGGGGACTCGTGGTGTTCAAAGGAAGCGAGGTGGTGAATGCGCCGTCCGAGGGGGCGACGAGCACTTCGGCCGCGAGCTCAGCGCCGAGCGGCGCCGCTCCGCTCGCGCCATGATACGAAACGGAGTAATCTTCGAGCGGAGCGCGTTGCGGCGCGCCGCATCGGACATTCTCGAAGCGGGGCTTTCTGCTCTCGATACCTTCCGCGCTGCGCGCGAGCGCGTGGTGGTGCGGGACGATGCCGTGTGCATCGATGGTGCCGAGACACTTCGTTTCTGTTCCGGCGGGCTGTATGTCATCGCGCTCGGTAAGTGTGCAGTTCCCGCCGCGCGCGCGCTCGAGGAGGTGCTCGGCGAGCACCTTACGGGCGGCATCGTGCTCGGCATAGACGAAACGGCGACATTCGGAACGCTCCGCTACTTTCGCGGGACGCATCCGTTCCCTTCCGAAGCGAATAAAATAGCGGCGGAAGCCATCGTCACGCTCCTTGACGGATTGGGTGAGGGGGACCGGGTGCTCTTCATCGTGTCTGGCGGCGCCTCAACGCTTCTCTACGATTCGGACGAGTTTTCTCCCGATGAGGAAGCGCGGATGCTTGCGACGCTTTTCAAGGCGGGTGCGACGATTGAGGAAATCAACACGCTCCGCAAACACCTGTCCCGTGCGCGCGGCGGGAATCTCGCGGCGCACACGTATCCGGCCGAGAGCGTCGCACTCATTTTTTCTGACGTTCCGTCGAACACGACGCAATTCATTGCGTCGGGACCGACGGTGCGGGACGAAACGACGCGTGAGGACGCGGAGCGCATCCTCGCGAAGTACCGTGTCCTCGAATCGTGCGGCATGAAGGGCTGTAGCTTGCTTGAGACGCCGAAAGACGGGAAATATTTCGAGCGTGTGAGGAATATGCTCTTTGTATCCAACATCCTGGCGCTCGAGGCGATGCGGAAGAAAGCGGAAGCGCTCGGTTTCGGCGCCGAGATACGCGACGCGCGCCTTACCGGAGAAGCGCGAGAGGTGGGGAGGCGCATCGCCGAATCATTGCACGGTGCGAAGGAACACACCGTGCTCCTCTACGGCGGAGAGACGACGGTCACGCTCCGCGGCGACGGCGCGGGCGGCAGGAATCAGGAACTTGTCCTCGGGGCGCTCGGCTCGCTCCGCGATGGGGAACTCATCGCCGCGCTCGCTTCCGACGGTTGCGACAACGGGGCGCACGCGGGCGCGGTGGGTGACACGCTCACGGTACAGCGCGCCCGGGAGCTGAAGCTCGACATCGAGGAATGTCTTGCACGGAATGACTCATACCGTTTTTTCGAAGCGGCGGGAGACGCCATTGTGACCGGTCCGACCGGGAGCAACGTTTCCGACCTGACGGTGGCACTGAAGCGCTAGCGGCGATATGATAGAATGGATGCGGGGACAGGCGAATATTTTGATACTCTTCTTCATCGTCGCCGTGCTCATCTTCGGCGGGAGCGCTCTTTTCAAGAACCGGCTCCAGCAGTTCGCTTCGAGTACGATTCCCGCGGTAGAGAAAACGTCTTCATCGGGAAGTTCGCCGAACTTCCAGCCCTCATCGGGGACTTCGGTGGGCGCCGCGCCGCAGACCGGCGCGAACGGTTCGGCTTCTCCGAAACCCGTGACGCCTCCCGCGGAGCGGGCAGGGGCCGTGACCGTGAGCGGTGTTTCGCCGTCGTACGACGGCGAACGGGCGACGGTGACGCTACAGACTAATTTGAACGACGGCGAGAGCGTCGATGTCACCGGCTGGATGCTCGAAACGAACAAGCGGCGGTTATACCTGCCGCAAGCCGTGCGAGCGTATCAGGTAAATGGCGCGAATACCGAAGGGGATATGGTGCTGCAGAAAGGGAATTACGTGACGCTCTATGCGGGGAGCTTGAGCCCCGTGGGGTACAGTTTCCGGGTCAACAAGTGCATGGGGTACCTGGATGCCGAGTACCAATTCCCGTCGTTGCTCCCCAACGAATGTCCGGTTCCGGCGCGGAGCTCGTACGAGACGCTCGCCGGCTGGTGCCAGAACTATATCCAAAGTTTGGGGAATTGCGCGCTCCCCAGCACCATGACGACGAATTCGTGGCGCGGCGATGACGGGAATGCGTGCCGGAGTTTCGTTAATGATTTTTTCACCGTCGCGCACTGCTATCAGAGTTTCCAGGGCGATGCGCTCCTCGACAACGAGTGGCGCGTATGGGTCAACATCGCGAACGTCTTCGACCCCCAGCACGATGTGGTGAAGCTCATAAACACCGACGGCAAGGTCATCAGCACGTACGTGTACTAGCGCGGCGAATAAAAAAAGACCGCGGCGGTGTTACCGCGGTCTTCGCATTCGCTCATCCGGAGCGACTCCGTCCGTTTTCACGGACCGAGTGGGAACGCTTCAAGTTCGTACCAGCCGAATACGGTTCCCTCAGTGCGCCATAGATGGATTTCGCGGACGAGGAATTCTGCTCCCGGCAAGTAGTAAGTGCGCGCGATTTCATCTTTGAGCACATCCACCTGCTCGGAGGACAGGTTTCCATAGGCGAGGCTGAGATGCGGGGCGTAAGCTTCCTCGTTAACCTTGAAGAGTTGCCGCGCCAGCGTGCGCGCATGCATGACCGCCGTGGTTTGCTCGATTTTCGAGAAGAGAATTTTGAAGTACGTGTCGTCGGAATCGAGCTCGCCAAGTCGCATCTGGTAAGGTTTCAGAGAACCCGCCAATTTCTCCACTTTTCCGTATAGACCATGGTCGTTGAGTCCGCCGAGCAACGTTACATGGGGGATAAACGTGGGAGTTCTGAATCTTGCGGCAACTTCGGCAATGCATCGCGTGAGACGGTGGTACAGTTCCGAATTGACGTCCGGCACGAGCCATAGAGAATATCCCGATCTTTTCATGCGAGTCACCTCCCGATATAGGCGTGTTCAGGTCCTGTACCCTTTATGCTACGCGGCAGGCGCCTTGTCAATGTTCTGCATCGGCTCATTTCGTTTCCGCGGCTTGATTATCGGTTTGCCGCTCGCTACACTATAAAAAGCTTTGCACAAAAGCAATATTCCGGGGTGGCGCAATGGTAGCGCGGGTGCCTGTTAAGCACTAGGTTATCGGTTCGAATCCGATCCCCGGAGCAAAACCAAAAGCGTACCGCGCGGTATTCTTTTTGGTTTTATTTTGATGTATTCGGATTCAAACCCCGCGCACCCCGTGTCGGAAAGGGTATATGGAAAACCGAGGGTTTTCCAAGCCGGGGAGCGGGGTGCACGGTGTGTCCGCGACAGACTGATACTTGATAGCCCGTTGTGTCCCTGGTTGGACACGCTCATCACTCGCAAAATAAGCAAAAACCCGTATTATTGGTATAAGCAAGAGTGGATAAAGAACTATCCGTCTCATCTATGCCGAAGGAAATAACCAAACAAGGTAAAAAATACTATCAGTGCGAAGCGTGCGGATTATTTTATGAAGACAAGGAAACCGCCGAAAAATGCCAAGCGTGGTGTTCGGAGCATAAAAGCTGTCATTTGGAGATAATTAAAGCCGCAGTTCAGCTACCCGACGAGAGCAAGGAGCTGCCTCATCGCACGTAATCCAATGACGAAACACTCTCTTATTCTGTACGCCGTGCTGATGGCGGCCATCATAGTCGGGGTTGACCTGGCGTTTTTCAGGGAGCATCCCTGGGCACGGCTCGTCGTAAACGTCGGTATCGTTCTGGTGTTTGTCGCCTTCTACCTGAGATTCTTGAGATGAGGGCTATCCCTTCCGGAGATTCCGCGGACGGAAGAGGGGCTGCCGTGTTCTTCGGGGGGACGCCTCTGCCATTCACTAAGACAAAAGCGTCCCTGCATGCAGGGACGCTTTTGTCTTTCCTCATTGCTTGAG